>CAYJMZ010000001.1:0-28014 GCA_964370995.1 uncultured Fimbriimonadaceae bacterium
TGTACCGGAGTTCGTGACCCGGATTTCAAGGTAGCCGCTGTTGCCACTTTGAGTCTTGAACAGCGTGCTCAGCTCAGGTGCCAAACCGGCCACGTCCTGCGACTCCGCAAGCATGGTGATGATCAACAAGGGGTCCGCGTGTCGGATCGGCAGACGACGCACCACTGTGGTGCGCTGGCTACCGGTCAGGTCCGGACCGGTGTTCTGCGGGGCGATCACCGGATCTTCGCGCAGGATGATCTCGTAGATGCCACCCACGACGCGGTAGGTCGCTTTGACCTGGTTGAGAATGTTCTGAAGCACCGTCTCGAACGTCTTGTTCTTCAAGTTGACCGTGACTGGGCCCTGGACCTCGGGCGAAACCGAGTACGAGACCCCGACATTCTTGAACAGAATCTTCAGCGCGTCCCGCACGTCGGCCTGATCGAGTTCAAGCGACGGGATGATCTTGTTGCTCGGGTCGTCCTGCTGCGCATTGGCGCGCACGGGTGCCGCCGTCAACAACAGCACTCCCAAGAAAGCGCCCATCACAAACGTCCATTGCTTTTTCATCATGTTCCTCCGACAAAATCGGTTGTTGTTCATTTCTAAAATCCTCCGCCGATGGCTCCACCACCGCCACCGCCAGGAGCGCCCGCGGCGGTGGGACCACCGCCCGCACCGCCTCCAGCTGGCTGCCCGGCACCGGCACCGCCGCCACCGCCCTGATTGAACGGTCGGCTCTCCAACCTTACGACGATCTCGCTAGGGCGTCGGTTACCATCCCTTCTCAGCACGGCCCTCTCCCCATCGATCGACACCACCGTCCACTCCGTGTTCGGAATGCGCGTGCCGGGACGAACAATCTCCGTTCGGTCCCCCTCCAATTCAATGATGGCATACACCGAGTCGCCCACGAGGATGCCGGACAACCTGCGGTACGGCTGGGCCTCGATCGGACGAGGGTCGTCTGTAGACGCCGGCACCGGGGGGGTGAACAACAGCGCATATCCCCCGGATTCCTGAAGCACTCGCGCGGACGCCTGTTCGGCCTCATACGCACGCTCGCCGCCCATCAACGCGAAAGGATCGGTGCGCGTGCCGGAGAACGACCGGTTCGATGCGAGCGTGGCGAGGTCCGCATCCGCGGTCTGCGGAATGGGAATGCCGGCGCTGACGTCGGGGCGGAAGGGCTCCTTGTTGACCACGGGAGGAGGTCCGGACGGAGTCCCGGCGGTGGGCTGGTCGCCGCCGCACCCAACTGCGGCCAGTGCCGCAACCAGCGCGAAGGACCAGCCCAGTCGGATCGTTAAAGAGGTGCGTTGCATGTGTGTCATCAACTCCTTAGTTCCCGGCCATTCCAGCCGCGGACGGGCCGCCGAACGGCGTGTCACCGCCACCCGGGCGGGCGGGTGCCGCGCCACCGCCGGCGCCACCCGCCGCGGCACCTTCCGGCACGGCGGGGTACACCTTGTCGCCTCGGATGTAGCCCACGATCGTCAAATTGTAGGTCCCCGTCAGATTCGGAGACGTGCCCGAAAGCGCCAGGCCGCTAGCCACCGCCAAATACTTCCGCATCCTCGACCAACCGCGCACGTTCGCCGCAATCTGCGCGTAGGTGCCCTGCACCGTGACCGTGCCGAGATCGAAGATCACCACCGGAAACGGGATGGCGGGATAGTTGAAGTAGTCCGCGACGATCGAAGACGCCGCTTCCTCCGGGGCGGGAACAAACGGTCCGTTCGGCACGACGACCCCGCCGTAGCGAATCTGGGCGTTGACCGCACGCTGCACGTTGTTGCGAAACTTGGCGGCGTCCACCGTGAGCTGCCACGCGTGAACCGCGAGGTTGATCCCACCGGAGTTCACCGAGTCGGTGGGCGTGTGCGCCTCGACGACCGAGCGCCACTGCGCAGCCTTCTCGTTGACCATCTGCTTCGCCTTTTCGACGCGTTTCACGGCGATGGGCAACTTGGCCCCTTCGGCCACGTACAAGTCGCGCTGGTCGTTCTGGTACTGCGTCTCAGTCTTGTTCGGCTTCCACTCCTTGAAGAATGCAAAGGAGAGCGCAATCAGGCCTACCGCGAGGCCGATTAGAAATATAGGCAAAGCTCCAATCTTCATCGCATTCTCTCCTTACTGATCCTCTTCGACCTGTCCGCCGCCCTTCCCGGCGCGATTCGGCGGAACCGCCGCCGGGGCCGGGGCTTGGAAGCCGCCGCCACCCGTGCTGGCAGGTGCCGCCGAGCCGATTCCGGACAGCGTACCGCGTGGGTCCGGTGTTTGGACGCCACGGGCCAGCACAACGGTCACAGCGACCGTTGAATAGTTTGGCATCGCGCCTCGTGGCCCGGGCGCTCCGCCAAACCCGCTGGTACCGCTGAATCCGGACACCCCGCCCTGCGCGATCATCTGGTCGAGGCGGGCGAGGGGATCGTCGGGGATCGGCTGCTCGCCCGGCCGAATCGGGCGGCCGAACTGGTCCGTCTGGCTCAACTGGGGCACGTACCGGTCCGTGTTCTGATAACCTGCGCGCGCCACGGTCTGAACACCGGGGATGCGGTAGAGGGCGAGCATGAGGTCCGCGTACTCCTGATAGGTGTGCAGCACGCCGTTCAGCGAAAGGGTCGTGGTGTCCGGCCCTCCCGCACTGGCCGACATCGACGTCACGCGGTAGAACGCTGGAATGTACCCGCGCACCTCGTCGTACAGGTCGGGATAGACCGTGCTGTGCTTGGACATCTCGTCGGCGAGGTTGATGTTGACGAGGATCACCCGCGCCTGCGCGATGACCTCGTCGGCGTACTTCGAGGTCGCGGTGGCCAAGTCGGCGCGCGGCTTGGCCTCTGCGGCGGCCTTGGTGGCCTGCTGCAGCTCGGCACGCGACGTGAAGATCATGCCGATGGCGGCCGCGATCGAAAGCACGGCGACCAGAACCGACAACACGATCGCTGTTTGGGCTTGCTTCCCCTTCGATACCGAGGTTGGGAGTAGATTCAGCTTCATGCGTAGCTCCTAGTCGAACAAGATGTGGAGGCCGTTGCCGATCGCGACGGCGAACTCCTGGCGGTGCTCGTCCACGTACTCCGTTGTGGCCTTCCGAGCGTTGACGCTGATGTTTCGCAACGGGTCGAAAACGTCGCACGGCACCCCGAGCGACAATTCGAGGAACGGGGCGAGGCCCTTCAGCTTCGAACCTCCGCCGCAAATCGCGATGCGGCTTACGTCGCCGCCCCGACTGCGGAAGTAGTCGATCGAACGGCGAACCTCGGCGACAAACTCGTCGAGAACGGGCGCGATCGCGTTGTAGATCTGGGTGTCGCCCGGGCCCGCCGGCACCGGTGCGGGGGACGCTGCCGGAACGTCGGGCGCGCCCTCGGGCTCCGCACTCGGCACGGCAGCCGGGGCCTTGGGGATCGGCTCGTCTGTAAACGGGTTGTAGGGCTGGAACTCCTGCGTCGCCGCCCCACCAAACGCCGTCTGGGTTTGGGCCGACGCGGGAATCTCGCACTTGTCCTTCTTCAACCGCTCGGCGTCCTCCACGCTCACACCCAGCGCATCTGCGACAGCCTTGGTGAACATCTCGCCGCCAATCGGCACCTGACGGGGCATCAGCAGCTTGCCGCCCTTGAAAATGTTGATCGACGTGGTCTTGTGGCCGACGTCCACGAGGCACACCGTCTGCTGGTCGTATTTGTCGTCGTAGCTGACCTTGACCGAGCGCGCCAACCCCAGCGGCTCGACGTCGATGGCCACAGGCTGCTTGCCCGCTTTCTTCAGACACCCCAACACCGTGTCGATCGCCGACTGCGGAGAGATCGCCATCACGACGTCCATGTTCTGGGAGTTCGGATCGTCGCTCGCGAGCGGTTGGAAGTCGCTGACGACCGTGCTCTCGGCAAACGGGATGTTCCGGTTGATCTCCCACTGCATGTGCTCTCTGAGCTCCGCGGGGTTCATGCGGGGAACTTCCAAGGTTCGGACCAGCACCGAAGCCTGCCCCGCGATCGACACCACCGCCTGCGACACCGACACGCCGCTGTCCGCGATGAGCTGCTTGAGCGCGGCGCCCACTGCATCGCTGTTGAACACACCCGTGTGGTCCACGCTTCCCTCGGGGGTGTCGATCATTCCCAGAGCCGTCACGACGACGTCCCGTCCTTGGCCCCTGACTTCGGCTACCTTGATGGTTCGGCTGCCGATATCGACGCCCAGAACGCTGCTCAGCTTTTTGGCCATGTTGTTCTTGAAACCTGCTTTCCCCTAGGGAGGGCGAAGCTATGTTATCACCGGCTTTCCCCAGGTGTCAACGTCACCCGGCCACCGACGCATCAAAGACGCGGCACGGGGCTCCGGAGGTTCGGTGAAACACGAGAATACTCGACAACCTTCGAACTCGAACCCGCTAGGCTCGAAATGGGGCGTTTTGACAGCGCGAAGGGCCACCGCGCGACCCACGCGACGGCCCTGCACCAGCCCGCTACCGACCCGAGGCGAGCGGGGTGAATCTCGGGGCAATTGTCTGGAAGAACAGGTCGGGGCCGCCGGCGCGCGTGCTGGTGTAGAACATCCACACCAAGCCCGGACGCCTCTCGGCTACCGGAGCGGGGTCGAACGGGTCGAGGAACGAGGTCAGTTGCGTCTCGTTGACGGCCTGATCGATCGGCAGGGGCATCTCGTCGTCTTCGGAGATGATTCCCACGATCGCCGTGGTCGAGAGCCCCGTGATCTCAGCGCCCGACGCGGGGTCGATGCCCGTGTACCTCACGGTGACGGAGCGATTCTCGTCTGCGTCCGTGAAGTACACGCGGCCCTTGGCGGGATCGAACTGGCAGAACCCTGTGGCCCCGCTAACCGCCACAGCTGTGAGAGTGCCGTTCGGTTGCGTGTGGATGCCGGTGGGCAATTGGATACCCAGGCGGGCCGAGCGCAGGTACGGGCGGGCCGTTTGCCCCTCACCGGACGCACCGCGGCCGTACGTGAACATGAACCGGCCGGGACGTATGGGGTCAGACGCGTTGATCGGCGAACCGTCGGCGCGCGCCCAGTAGCTGAACTCGCCGATCAGACGGTTGTCGAACAGCAGCGACGGGCTCGAGTGGCCCGCGCCACGGTTCGCCCCGCTGATGCGCAGGAATCGGGGCGTGTACGTCGCGCGCAACTCCGCGTTCACAGGCAACGTGGCGGTCGCGAACCGAAGCGTGCCCCGCGACAGATCCACATAGGCCTTGCCGCCCAGTTTGGTGTCGAAGCTCAGCGTGTTGGTGTCGCGATTGTACGACCGCGTGCCCGGGACCTCGATGTCCACCGGCAGCGCGGAACCCACGGCCTCGAGGAACGCGATGGCCCCACGCGGATTCCACTCCAGGCCCGCGGTCTGGTACACGCCGGGCTCTCCGGTGTTGGTCATGCGCTCAACGAGGCGCTCGCTCAAGAACAGGCTCGCCTGCGGCCTACCGACTGCGGAGGCCCGCATCCGGCCAAAGTACACGTCGCTGTGCGGCCGACCCTTGACCTTGCCCACGAAGGCCATCTCGAGGATGGGGTCGCCCGGGGAAAGCCCCAAAACGGCCTCACCCTGGTAGATGCGCCCCGTCACGCTCGGCGAGGTCGCGCCCTCGAACGCCGAGCCGATCGGCAAGGTAGTCGTCGGGCTCCACCATCCGTTCGCGGCCCAACCGCCGTTGGACAGGTCGTAGGTCGCGTATCCGATCTGGCTCGTGCCCGTGCCGCCCATCGTGTAGAACACCGTGGCGACGTTGCCGACCTGAACCACGCTCGGTCTGCCCTTGGAGATGTTCGGGTCGTTGGGCATCACGATCGGCTTGGCCAGGGTCACCGCACCGGTCGAGCCGATGGTGGCTGGACCGAGAAGGATCCGGCTTTCGTTCTGGCGTCCGGTCGGCGTCTGCTTGACGGCTTCGCCCACGAAGCCCATGTATACGGTCGCGTTCGCAGCGCCGGTGAACGGGCTCACGACGCCAGAGGTCGGGAACGACGGTGAGCCGTACTTGACGCTCGATGCGAGGATGGTCTCACCCAGCCCTGCACCGAAGATCATGTCGGGCGTGGGGTTGCTTGGGTAAGCCCCGACCTGAGGCGAAACCCATTGCGTGGCGCTCGCAGGAACGAACGCACCAAGGTCGCGCAGGGGGCTCGATCCGACGCCTGCGGAGGGGGTCGCGCCCTGCACGCTGCCCACATAGAGGCGCCAAGAGTCGTTCTTTCGCGCTTCCAAAGGCTGGAGCTGGTTGAAGCTCGTGCGCGTCGAGGCAAAGGCCAAGACCAGGTTGCCATTGAGGTCGCGAAGGGCGGCCGGCTGGGCGTTCTGGTGAAGGAAGCTGCTCGAACCGATCACAGACGGATCGTCGACCATGGGCGCGGTGTTCGAGGTGAAGTTGCTGGTGATACGCGTCTCGCGCACCTTGAACACGAGGTTCAGGGTTGGGTCGCCGTACGGTTCCACGCCATTGCCGCTCGCGTCGAGACCCAACGACAGGTTGTTGTTGTTGTCCTCGATCACGCGCATGATCTGGCTGTAACTGCCGGCCGGCATGCCCAGAGGCGGGGTGACCGCCAGGCGCGGGGGCGCCGGGGCCGGGCTGCCAAACAGCGGCCCAGCTACAACCCCGAGGTTGGCGTTGTCCCGGCGAACGGGGTTCGTGAGGAGCTCGGTGGACACGCGGTCGCCCACGCGGGCCTTTTGGATGGCGACCTGCGGGGTCAGCGCGAAGGCGGGGTCGATGTCGGACCACAGGTACCACTGGCTGTCGAGCCAGCCCAACTCGTGGTTGCCCGACGCGAAGATCTTCCACGGCCCCGGGGCGGCCGGCGCCACGTCGGAGGCGTGTGCCAGCCGCACGTTGAGCATGTTGACGTTGCCGTCGTTGTACACGCGGAACGTCTGGAACAGCGTGTTGAACGTGTTGGTGGCCCACGGGCCGAACGGAGAACCTCCCGCATAGGGCGCGGTCGGCCCATAGCCGGTGGTCATGGCAAGCGGCCCCAGGTCGAGGGTCGGCGTGCCCACGCTCATGTGCTCGTCGATTCCCACTCCCGTGCCCAGCCACCAGCTGCGGAACGCCTCGCGGCGGCCCCCCTGCTCGAGCTGGCCGTTGCCGTTCGCATCCACATACGCCTGCACGCGGCCCAGATAGCCGCCGTTCTCGTTGACCCCTGCAGAGTTGGACTGGAGCAGCAGGTTCGCGGGCTGGAATTTCGGCACGGCGATTTCGAAGCTCATCGGCGTGGCGACCAGCGTGCGCGTGAGCGGCGCATTCTCGTCGACGCCGGTCGGGGGATACAGCGACACGGGGCTGAAGATCGGGTTCTCAGCGGCACCGAGGGGGTCCTTGGTCGCCTTGACGTTCTCCCGCTTGACGTCCGGATAATCCGGGCTCGTGTTCGGGCGGTTGAGCGGCAGCTCCTCGAAGCCCGGGAAGATCGCGGGCGGCAACAGCTTGACCACCGACGTGCCGAGGCCCGGGTTCCGCCAAATGAGGTCGCCGCGCGCCACGCGCACGTTGGTGAGGCCGCGACCCGGGCCCAAAAGCAGGGTCATCATGCTGCGGTCGTACACCGCGAGAGTGGCCGTCGCGGACTGGCCGTGTGACACGAGGCCCGCAGACGAGAGCAGCCGATCCTCGCGCGCCGGGGTCGAGGGGTCGTCCCGCGAGCCGTTCATCAGGTTCTGAAAGAGCGACGGGTCGGGCGAGTACCCGATGCTGTAATTCGGCAGGGGAACGCCGGACACGGGGTTGTAGGACATCGCGAGTGCCAGCGGATTGCCGATCGCGAACGCACGACGCGCATTTGCGGGAGCCACGGCGATCGTCTGGGCGCGCGGCGGGTTCGAAAGCGCCGTGGTCGTGATCGTATGCGACACGAACGCGCCACCCGGGGGCAGTGCGTTGGCGCCCCCGCCTTGAAGGCTGAAGGAGATGATCGCATAACCCGAGTCCGCCGTGTTGGGGGTCGCGGTTTGGAACAGCTTGCTCTCGACCGCCAGGTTGCGGATCGCGGCGCCCTCGACGCTGAACGAGTAGTTCACGACCGGCGGAGTCACCGCGGCGTTCGGCGGCACAAGCTGCTCGATCTGGTACGGGAAGTCGTACACGAGCACGTAAAGCGTCTCGCCCCAGTCGAACGCCGTGCGAAGCACCTCGCGTGCGGCCGCGGTGGCCTGAACGTAGGTCAGCGTCGCGGGGTTGGATCGCAGCCGCTGGTACGTGTCCTTGGTGACCAGCTTGATCTTCGCAGCACGGAAAACGTCGCCCGTGACGTCGTTCTCCACGACGGTCTCGCCGCCCGGAGGGTTCCCTGGCGAGATGTAGCCGGCGTTGAACGTGTCGTCGTCGAGCCCAAAGATGTTGCCCGCGTCGTCGACGCCATACATCCAGTTGCGCCCGACCGCGAGCGACGACTCCAAGGACGTGCTCCCGGTGATGAACTCGTAGCCGCGCTTCGTGCCGAACCGATTGAGGTCCGCGGTGCGTGCGAACAACGCGGAGTACCGACCATCCGAGGTAGGCACCAGCACCATCGGAGCGGTGACCCGGGATCCCAATCCGGAGTTGTCGAACACCGACATCGGCGTGTACGTCAGCGCGCCCGTGCTGCCGGTGCCCAATTCGTCCGAAGACCACTGCAACACGCCGTCGGCAGCTCCGAGGGCGTAAACGAAGCGGTTCTCATTGGCGGCGAACACGGTGTCCGGCATCGTGCCGGGCGCCATTTCGGTCGCCGGCACCGTAATGGGGCTGCCTCGGAAGTCGCCTGCGGGAACGCCTAGGGTACCGTTGAACGTCCACACGACCGCCCCGGTGTCCACGTCCAGCGCGATGACTTGTCCGCGAGGGTCCTGATCCCCGTCGATGGCGTCGGTGCCGAAGTAGATGTTCCCGAACTCGATCGCCGGGGTGGAGCGGATCGCGCCCAGAGTGGCCGCGGTCGCATCCGGATACTGCCAGCGCACCGTGGTGGTGCGCGTGGCGGGAACGCCGATGGCGTCAAGGGCATACATGCGGCCCTGGGTGGTCGGCACGTAGATCGTGGGCCCCGCAGGCAGGTCGGCGAACGCCACAGACCCCTGGATGGGCCCAAGCGCGCTGCGGATCTGTGTGCCGGGATAATCGTTGGGGTACGACCACGCGCGCGTCGTGGTGCCAGGCTTCCGCTGTGGAAGGTCCATGTCTCCGCGACCGTCCATGTCGATGCTGTACACGCGCCCGTTCGTGGACCCGATGTACAGCCGGTCTGTAGGCACGCCTCCGACCATCACGGTCTGCACCAAAGCCGAGCTCAGATCGAAGCCGATCGGCATCTCGGCGACGCCGCCGGCGCCATCGATTCCCGCGACCTGGTTGGGATCGGTCCACGCGGGGTCATCGGGGTCCGGAGTAGACGGGTACGTCCAATACACGTTGGTCGTGCCGTCCCCGTTGCCGTTCGCATCAAGGCAGTAGAGCCGCCCGTTTTCGGTTGCGACAACCACCACATCGGTCAGCGTCGGCGCGCCGGCCGGAACCGTGCGGACCCTGGCCTGCGCGAGCACGGGGGTCGAGTTGATCGCCATGTTCGCGGCGCCCACGAAGCGGATCGCGTCGGCGTACGCCTTCAGGCCAACCTCTCCGCCCGCGCTGTAGTTCAGCACGGCGACGCTCAGGCGTGCGGTCGCGTCGATGTGCGTGTACCGACGGTTGCCGATACGCACCCATGCGCCGCTGAGCGACTGGTTCACGGCGTACGTGTTGACCGCCGCGCCCTCGCGCACTTCGTAGCTGACCTGCGTGCCAAACGTCTCTCCGCCGCCGTTGCCTGGGAGCCACGCGTAGATCTCGTACGTACCGTCGTCGAGCACCGGGCTGTACGTGATGGGCGAGGACAGGCCCGGGGCCCCCACGATCGTCGCCGCGTGGTAGTTCGTGCCGCGGTAATTCGGGGCAATGGCCTCGGGCAACCACGCGGGCGAGGCGGTGACCTGGCCGCTCGTGTTGTCGAGCTGAACCGTGAATTCGGACTCGTCCAGAGGCGAGAACCTCCAGCGGACCGCGCCGGTGTCGTGCACGTACGAGGTGACAACGCCTTTGGTGATCGTGACGGTCCCGCCCTCGCGCAAACCCACCGAGCGCTCGTTCTTCGCGGCGATCGCGCTGATCGGCGCGCCGTTGTGCAGGCCCACGATGGGGCTTGCCGAGTAGTAGCCGCCGTCGGGTTCGGCCTTGGCGCCGTCTCCGTACACGAGCGTGCTGCCAGGGTCGTCGGTCAGCTCGCCGAACTCATCGCGCGGGATGGTGTTGTACAGGCGCACCAAGATCGGGTTCACGCCATCGTAGGCGAACATCTGTTGTGTCGCGCGTCCGCCGTTGCCCAGGCGGACCCATCCGCCGCCGGCCACGAAGGTGTCCACGACCTCGACGCGGCGCTGGCCGGTGCCGAACAGGATCTCGTAGACGAAGTACCGCTGCGGGTAGACCGGAGTCACGAGAGCCGTGGGGTCCACGTCGGTGGGGCCACTCGGCAGCCACACGGAGAGCGCGTAGTTGCGAGGCGTGCGCTTGGCGGGGTCGGCGGGCTCCAGGCGCCACGTGAAGGTGGACAGCGGATCGAAGATGCTCTGCGGAACCGTCGGGTCCGAGCCGGTGCTCGACGCGATGGTGCGGGCGTACAGGTACCCCGGATCGGGCGTGTAGCCCGTCGCGGTGTCCTCCAGGGGGTCGGGCGGGTTGCGGATGATCCGCGTGGGATTGAAGATGAGGTTGGCCTCTTCGTCGGGGGCCGGAGCCACCCACGATCCTACGGCATCCACCCACGGCAGGGGCGCCGTGTTGTTGCGGATCAGGGTCTCACCCCCATTCGGGTCCCCGGCGTTGGGGTGCCACCAGCGAAGGAAATCCCGGCCAGGCCCCGAGGTTGCGGCCGCATTGTTGCGCCCAACGCGCGCATTGCTGGCCTTGAAGCTCTTGAAGTCCTGAGCGTGGGTAGCCGAGCACGCTGTGAGCGCCGCAACCACCGCGACCGTCAATGCCATCTGCCTTTTCATCATCATCGCAATTCCTATCGTCGATCCGCAAAGACCGGAAGCACGAGTCCGCGAGCGCCCTGGATGGGCGGCAGCTCGGCCTTGATGCTTGAAGAGTAGAAGCCCAAGTTCACCTTCGTGAACCCAAAGCCGCTCGTCGCGTTGGTTTCCGTTCCGTCCACATCGCCGTCGATGTGAAGTACTTCGCCCTGGTACGCGCCGCCGCCTCGGGTCGGGCCGCCCCAGCCGTTGACGACCAGGACCTCGCCCGAGTCGAGACGCCGGGCGAACGTCGGGCGAAAATCGCGCGGATTCGCGTTGATCGGCGCTCCGAGCCACGGCTGTCCGGGAGGAGACCCGGCGCGCCGGATCACGCGGAACGCCTCGCGAGGAAGCATCCAGCGCACGATCCAGGCGTTGCCGGAGGGGTCTCGCACACCCGCCGGGCGGGGGTCTGGGCGCAGGACGACCTCGTAGACGCCGGTCGAGTCCGTGAGCATCATGGCGATTTCCGAGCCTCCGCCGGACACCGGCACATAGCGCATGGTGACCGAGTTGAGGTTCGTCAACTTCTTGGGCTGCAGCGGGGTGGCACCCGAAAGGAAGCGCGGCAAACCCGACGGGGGCGAGTCGTTCCACAGCACGTCGGCGCCCAACCCCGGAATCAGGATCTCGTTGACCACCACGGTTCCGCTGCCGTCGAACAACACCACGCCGCCGTTGCCGGTGGACGAGGTGCGCTGGACGCGGGGATCCACGGCGGGCGCGTCGAGTCCCGTGTCCACGCGGGTCGGCATCGAACCGCCGATCGCCGCGGCATACAGATACTTGCCCGACGCCTGGTTGAACTCGCGCGCCAAGCCGTTGTACGCGTACTCCTTGCCGGAGAGCGTAGATGGCGAGTGCCAGTAGAGCACTCCGAGCGCCGCGTCGCCGTTGGCGTCGTTCACCACGCCGCGGATGCGCCGCGTGGCGGGATCCACGTCGTAGCGATCGACCAGCTCCACCAACCGCCTGTTGCCGGAGTCCGCGATCAGGTAGTGCACCCAGTACTCGAGGGGCCGGCCGTTGCTGAGCGGCGGGGTCGTCTCATAGCTCGTGTACGTCACGACGTCGCGCGGCTGGCGGAGCTGCATGCTCTCGTTGGCCTCGAAGCCGTCCGGCTTGTACACGGGGTCCACGGAGAATCCCGAAATCGATCGCAGTTCCCTGCCCGACAGATCGAGCCGCACGATGCGGTCCGCTCCCGTGTCGACCACCAACATCTCGTTCTGCGCGGTGCGGTAAGCCTTGGTGGGTCGCACGAGACGCCGGATGTTGCCCGTGGCGTTCACTTCGAGCGCGGTGCCGGCGTTGAGGGTCGTGTCGGAGGTCCAGAGCGGGTTGCCGCTGGGGTCCACCCTCAGCAGGCGCCCTTCGTCGCAAACCAGCAGGTCTTCGCGCGTGAAGCCCCACATCCCCGCATCGCTCCACGCGAACAGCCCGCCGTCGCCGCCCACCACGCCCTCGGCGTCGGCGGACGTGCCCAACACGGTCTGCAGCAGGCGCACCCGCCAAACCTCGAACGAGGTCACGCCGACCATCTGCGGCCAGCGGATGTCCGGGTTCGGCGCGATCGAGCCTCCAAGATTCTTGAGCATGTACAGCTGGTGCAGCCACGGCCGCCCCGAATCGGACACGAGGAACGGGTCGTTGGGGCTGATCATGGAGTCAAAGCCCGTCACCATGCCGCGCGTCGGGAACGGCGAACCGGTCGTCACGATGCTCGGCAGCGAACTGCTTCCGGTCACGAACGCCGTTGCCCCGCTCACGAACGCCGGGCTGTGGTTGCGAAGTCCGTGCACCACGAGATACCAGTCCAGGGGGCTCCAGGAGCTGTCGCTGCGGTCCGGCTCGATCAGCAGGTCCGGCTGGCCCGATCGCCGGATGATGATCGGCTGGCTGGTGCTCAGCGCGTTCACCATCGGGCCGCGGGTCGTGGCCATGAGGTTGTCGATGCGGATCGTGCCGGTGTCCTGCCCCGGCTGGCGCTCGTACACGTACTGGTTGGGCTGGAGCGTGCTGAACACCTCGGGCATAGCCGTGTTGGTGCTGCGCGCGATGTCGGGCTGCACGATCGAGAAACCGTTGCCGAGGTCGCCCGTGCGGATTTCCACCGCGGCGGGCTGCGCCTTGAACGCCATGACGATCGACAACGGCACTTGGACGAATCCCGTGCCCTTGTGCCCGCCGGCGACCACGTACACCGTGCCGTCGCGAACCACCGGACCCCCGTCGAAGTGCAGCTGCTGGATCGTGCCGCCCAGAAGCGCGCCTATTCCCGGCAGCGTGGTCACGCCGTCGCTGTCGGACAGGGTCTCCTTGTACGTCACGGGCGACGCCTGGTTCAGACGGATCGAGTGCTCCCGGTACATATCGTACCGATACACCAGCCGGAACGAACCCCGACCCTCCTCGCGCAGCGCAAAGAACGCGCCGCCGCCGATCTGTTTGCTGTGGGCGACGAAGATCGACCCATCGGGGCCCATGGCGATGCCGTGGATGATCCTCCGCGCCTTGGCGTTGTTGTCCGGCAGGTAAAGGTTGCCCCGAATGATCTGGGCGGTCACGTTCGGTTGCCCGGTGCCCCAGTCGATCGTGTAGTCCACGCGAACGACCGCCTTGACGGTCCCCAGCGGATCGATGTCGTTGGTGACCAGCCCGATTCCCGCGGCGGTCAACTCGGCGCTGAGGCGGCCCTGGAACTGGGTGATGCGCCCCGTGAATCGGAGTGCCATGTCCGCCGCGCTGTACGGATCGCCGGTGGAATTGACGAGCGTGAGTTTGACGCCCAACTGCTTGAAGTCCGCACCGGGCAGGAAGATGTCGAGACCCTGCAGCGAGGCGCGCGTCGGCAGTTCGAGCTGGTTGGCCTGAACCTCGGGTCGGTTCACCCGCTCGCCGCGAACGCCGAGCCAAAGGCTGGTGATGCCGGCGGTCGAGTTCGGGCCCACGACCGCGGGGTTCGGGCGCGACGGGACGTACATCACGCGGTCGAGGCCGCCCGAGTTGTCTTGGATCTCGATGTAGCCCACCGTGGGGCTCCACGACGGGTCGCCGATAAACTGCGTGCCCGCACCGCCCACCGACCAGCTTGTGGAGCCGGTCTGGACGTTGAGCCCGACCGACGGATCGGCAATCCAAACGCGGCCCACCTTGTTGAAGCCCGTGGTTTGGGTGTCGGCGACGTACAGCAGACCCTCGTGCATCGTCGGCGCGTACGGGCCGCGGCCGGGGAGGCCAAAGTCGAAGGTCGAAGGCCCACCGGGGGGCGACAACTGGTACACCGAGGGCGCGTTGGCCTGTGCCAGCAGCCGCCCGTTTGCGTCGAGCGTGAACAGGTTGAACGCGTTGATGCGGCCCAGCGCGTCCACCACCACGACCTGGTCCTTGGGAAGACCGGCCGCTGGATTCGGGATCTGAAAGCACACCGGCGACGAGATCGGGCCGGACATCGGAGCGCTGACCCAGATCAGGTCGAGGTTCGACCCGGTCGCGTAGTCGGCAATCCCGTCGTCGGGGTTGCCATCGCCATCGAGATCGGTCGACGGGTGCGAGTCGAACACGTAGATGCGGTCGTCGGTCACCGTGGCCACGATGCCCTTGTACACCGCGGGCGGAATGTGCGCCAGGGTCGACGGCGTGCGCGCCACCGGGGCGTCGAACCTGCGCAGCAGGGGCGCCGGGATGTCGATCGCGGTCGTTCCCGACTTGCGGCTGCCCGCATTGGCCTGGGCGTTCTCGGAGCGCAGGTGGATCATGTTCAGCACCAGCTTCGCGGCGGCGTTCGACCCGCGGTCGGCCGTCGGGTTAAGCGCCTGGTACTGGCGGTTCGAATTGTAGTTGCCGGAGCCGTCAATCACGCGGTTGAGCGCGGTGGCGACGCCGTGGGTGGTGACGACCAGGAAGCCGTCGCCCACACGGGCCGAAGCGATCGACACGCCGAGGTTATCCGCCGCGACCGCCTTGAATTTGAGCGAGTCGGTCTCAAGAGGCGAGAGGATCGGCTCAAGCTGCGCAATGCCAAGCGCGGCGAGCGAAGTCGTGACGAGGCCCACCGCCCCAGGTGTCGGGGGCGGAGTGGTCTCCATCGCAGCCAAACTCTGTTCGTTGACCGCGTTCGGATAGCTGAGCAAAGGGTCGAAGTAGTCCGCGTTGCGCACCGCCCCCAGGGACGCGCCGTTGAGTTGGAACGGAATCGGAAACGGGTTGATCGCATCGAGCGCCGAGCCCGTGGTGAAGTCGAGCCACAGCACGCCGCCCTGGTCGAGGAACCGGCGTAGCTTCTCGCGCTCGATCGGGTTGAGCGACACGTTACGATAGCCGGAGAACACCAGCACGTCGTAGTCCGCCATCTCCTGGTCGCCCGCCGAGGAAAGCGGGACTTCCCAATAGGGGGCGTCGCGCTTGGTGATGCGTGCGCCCACGGCGGGAACGCCGCCGCCGACGATCGCCGCGATCAGGGCCCATCGGTTTTGGACCGCCGCGCTGACCTGCGTCGATGCCCGAGGGTTGTAGAACGACCACCCCGCCGGCTTGGCCGCGGCGTTCGCGTCGAGGTTGAACCAAACATACGGCGTGTCGTTTGCGGGCACAGTGCCGATCTTGTTGCTGTCCACGAGCAAGACGCCCGCGCGGATCGCCGTTGTGCGCTGAGCGTACGAAACGGGCTGCGCGGCGGCCATCGCGCCCAGAAGGGCGGCGGCGGCGAGCGTCGCAAAGCATCGTAACATCACGGATTCACCTCTCCGAAGAAGGCCAGCGTCGGACTGACCGGAAGCCGCGGCAGCGGCGGCAGCGCGCGCCCGAGACCGTCGGTCCGCACGAGTGGGTTTGCATTGTCGAATCCACCCACACGCGCGGTGGCGAGCGTGAGGTCGTACACGACAACGAGGTTGGGCACAAAGCGGTCCGGACCCGTGTCGCGGATGTCGTACCCGTCGGGCACGTGGGACTTTGGAATCAGCCGGCCGGTCGCCGCGAGTTTGCGCGGAATCCAGCCCCATTTGCGGAGCCATTCGGCCTGCTGGCTGATCGGGGGAGGCATGTTCTCGCTCACGGCACCCAAAATCGTCACGCGAACGTCCGGCGCCTCGCCGAAGAACGGCATCTCGGGGAACGCGCCGGCCGAGCTCAGGCGATCGGAATCGGCCTGCGCCCGCGCCTGCGCCGCGCCGAGGCCCTGGGACAGGTAGCCCGCAATGGCGGCGTCGTAGGCGTCACGCCGATCGTTGGGGTTCGGGTTGAACGGCGGCCCGGGGATCACGAACACCGAACCCTCCTCGGCGAACATCGAAGCCTCGATGCGCACGTCGTGGGGAATCAGGGCGGCGCGAGCGAGGTACCACGCGTTGGTGCCGCCCGGCCCGACCTGGTTCGGCCGAAACGTGAGGTCGTTGGTAGCCTGCAGCATGAGGCGATACGTGCCCTCGGGGGCGTTCGCCACGATCGTGCTCGAAGTCAGCGTCGCCGAGGCCTGCCGCACAACCGGGAAGCCGATCTGCTCGAACTTGGCGAACCGCTGCCAAGGCTCCGCGCCCAACCCGTACATCGGAATGTAGTTCGGGATGGTGTAGCCGGGGGTCACGTATCCGTTCACATACGGCGGCTGGTTCGTCGCCGCGTTCGAGGCAGACATGGGGAACAGGAACGTGGGGGTGGTCAGACTCGCGTTGACGTCGAGCGAAACAAAGCTGTACGGCGCGCCTCCGTCTTCCATCGAGTGCGCGAGAAGCAAGGTCGCGTCGATCGCGGTGCCCGTGTTGGCTCCCGGCGCGGGATCGACGAACTCCCGGTAGTCCATCGCATACGGGCGCCACAGCGCGGGGTTTGCGCTGGTCGACGGGTCGAGCAGCTCCTCCATCCGCAGCGTGAGCGTTCCGCCGCCCAACTCCATCTTCACGGGGTTCCACGACACCGCGCCCGATTGCTCCAGCACTTCCTCGACGTCCCCGATTCCCGGCCCGAAGAACTGCGAGGTGTTGATCGCCACGTAATCTTTGGCGGCCAGCATCAGCATCGAGCGGCTAGGCTGGTTGATCCGATTGCCGGCGGCGTCCACGGGCAGGCCCTTGGTGATGCTGCCCTCCACGTAGATCGTGGCGTTGGAAACGATGGTGAGCTGGTGGTCCGTGGGGATCACGCCGCGCACGCGAAGGTTGCCCTCGAAGTACACGATGCCGTTGAAGGGCACTCCCGCCGAGAAAGTGGGGTTGGCGGAGTTGATGTTCGCCCCCGGCGTAAACGTGTTCACGATGTAGGGCACGCCGCCGACGTAGCCGAGCCGGTAGCGGATGACCGAGCTGTTGGTGTCGGAACCGTCGCGGTTGCGCCACGTGCGTCGCCGGCCCGTGGCCTTGGCGTCGCGCACGATGTAGAACCCGTCGGCGACCAGCTGCATGAACGCGCCGCGGGGCGTGTAGAACGGTCCCTTCCACGAGCCGTTGGGCGCGTTGGGATTCAGCCAGTCGTTGAAAAGCGATTCGGTCGAGCCCGCCTCGACGCGGCCGTCCTCGTCGATGCGCATCTGGCGATCGTCGAAGTTGTCCACGTACACGCCGCCGCCGTGCCCGAAGCGTCCGTCGCCGCCGTTGCCGACAAAGCGACCACTCTCGCGCGTGAGCAACACGTACCGGTTGAGCCCGGTTTCCGCGTCCACACGAAGGATCGACGGCGGGGCTTTGTACGCCACTCCCCTGGAGAATCCCTCCCCGTCGATTTCAGGCAGGCCGTCCTTGAGCACCCCGCCCTGCGTTCCAAACGCGGGGTTGCGGTTGTCGAGCGACGGGTTCGTGTTGTTGCCGAGCGACACGTTGGTGGTCTGCCACACGCCGCCGGCGACGTTCCACGCCGCGCGAACGATGTTGAGCCGCGCCTGATCGTCCGCGCCCTTGATGTCGCCCGCGACGCTCCACGAGTCGCCCAGTGCGAAGTTGAGGTTCGCGGTCACGTCGCCGTGCACCAGCAGGGGCGCGTTGGAGTAGAGGCTGCCACCGAAGGAAATCGGCGAACGCAGGAGCATCGGGGGGTTGCCAAACGTGTACATCCGGGTCGGAGCGCCCATCTGCACGGGCACCTGAACCGGCACGCCTTCGTACATGAGCCCCGATTCGCGGGGGAAGCCGATCTCGGCCGGCGCAGACCCCCTGTACTTGGCCGTGAAGAACCACGCGGTCTCGATGATGCCGATGGACGCGAACGCCGTCATCTTGCGCGACTCGGTGCGGTCGACGCCCAACACGGTCGTGGGGTCGTTGCCCAGCACCCGGCCGGGCTTGCCGACGGCTTCGATCATCAGATAGGTGCGCGCGTGGCCCGGAGTGCGCAGCGCGCCCGCCGGGTTGGTCTGGAAAATGTTGGCGTCGCTGGGCGCGTACCGGATGCGAACCACCGAGCGACCGTCCTTGAAGTTGACGCGCGAGTACGGACCCAGGCCGTCGGGCCCTCCGGGTTGGATGTACTCCATGTCGGGATCGCGTGCGCTTACCGGCGCGGTGAGCTGGAGCCGATAGTCGGCGCCGAGGGGGGAGTTCAGCATCATGGAGTGGGCAAAGCGGATGCCCGCCTCGGCCAGATCGGTCGCCTGCGATCGCTGCTGGATGCGCCCGACGGTCCGGATGTTCCGGCCGATGATGCCCAAAAACACCAGTCCCAGCACCATCAGGATGCCCAACACAACCAACGCGATGATCAGTGTCTGGCCGGCGTTTTGCCCTCGTGTCGCTCTGCGCATGTTCCTTCTCATTTGCATTACCGTAGGAAGTTCCTAACTTTGGCGGCGCCTTTCAGCGTGATCGTCTGCGGCTCCGGCTGCGTCGTTTGCGGGTAGTTCCGGATGGTCAGCAGAATCGAAACCACTTCGCGGGAGTCGTAATCGACGGCCACGACGTCCCCTGCCCCACTCATTTGGAAACGGTACGACACGTAAATGTTCCCAAGGGGCAACGGCACGTTCGGGTCCGAGTTGAATTGGAGGTAGCCGGCCTTGTACCGCGGTTGGATCACGGCGGACACGAAATCGGTCGGCGTGTAGGACGCCGGAGGATTCGGAAGGCCCAGCAGACCGTAGTCCGTCGGCTCGGCCTGCGCCACGTAGTTGATGCGGTACTGGTTCGGACCCGGCGTTCCGTTGGCCCGCGTGTAGCGCACCACGGCGCCGTAGTTCGCACCGGGCTGTTGATCGGGCCCGTACACGACGTCGCTGCCCGGCACCAGCTTGGCGCGAGCAAAGCCTGTGGCGGGGTCGGGGTGCAGCGGCGAAGGCGTGCCGTCGTCGAGGGCCACCACGCGCAAATCGAGGAACCGGTGCAGGTTCGGGCGAAGGCCGGGGTAGTCGTTCCAGATCTTGTTGAACTTGCGGTTGATCGACGCAAAGGCAGCGTCGGAGAACACGCCGACTCCAAGCCCGACGTCGTTGACCGGGGTCAGCGCGGGCCCGGTGGCCGCCACCGGAAGGTTGTCCGGGTTGGCGGGATTGACCGGCTGGGCGACGTCGCCGACCTCGGAGATGGGAAAGCCGGCCCTGACTTTGCCGCCGCGCGCGTCGAGCGCGAACGGCTCGAAGCGCGAGCGGACGGCCGCGTTGCCGAGCCAGCCCGAGCGGCCGTTGGCGGCGGTCGCCGCGCGGGAGAACGGGAAGCGCAGGCGCAGCTTCACCGCGTCGTCGTACGCCTGGATGTCGAACACCTCGATGCCCGCGGTGAGTTCCGCGCCGCCCAGGTCGGGGTCGAACACGTACGCGCTCATCCCGACCTTCGCGGGGTCGGTGCGGCCCACGACGTACTCGTTGGCCACTGGGTTGGCGCCATCCCAGCCGGCGGGCCACATGCGCACCAGCGGGTTGGACCACGCGCCGTACTCCGTGCGGTACACGTCGGGGGCGTTGGCCTCCATGCCGTCGGCCTCGTCACCCTGCCGCACGGCTGTCATTCCTTCGGCGGGCTCGTTGGTCACCCGGGTCGGGCGCATCTGGATCAGGGGGATCAGCCTCGGCACGTTGAGCACAGCGGAAGCGTTGGGCAGGTACTCCACCACGCGGGTCCGCTTGTCGTACACGGGCTGGATCATGTCGTAGCGGGCAAGTTCCGTCACCACCGCGGCTTTGGTCAGCCAGTTTTGGATGCGCTGCGCCTTGGCTTGCCCCACGGGGGTCAGGGTGCCGCCCGTGTTTTCGACGGGCTCGGCCGACACGTCGACGCCGGGAAGAAGCGTGAAGAACGCGGGATCATCGATGTCGTCGGGGATGCCGTCGGTGTTGGCGTCCAGGAACAGCGAGGTGTTCACCACGAACTGGCCGCCCTGGAACACGAGGGGCTGGACTTCGGCGCGGTACAGCACGTACAGGTTGTCCCGGTTGGCGCTCATCCTGGAAAGGAGGCCGTCGTAGGGGTTGTCGTACCGGCGCGGGAAGCGCGTGGCGGGGCTGGCGGGATCCGCGGCCATCGGCTGTCGAAGGCCTACGAAGTAGCGCACGATCGAGGCGCCCGGCGCGGCGGGCAGCACGACCTGGCCCTTCGGCGAACGCAGGGTGGGGTCGCCCTTGCCGGTGTTGGGATCGACGAACGCCCCGTTCACGATCTGCGACGGGTCGCCCTCGGCGGGGACGATGATATCGAGCTTCGTGTAGGGCAGAACCACGGTCTCCGGCAGCCCATCCTTGCCCGGCACCACGATCGCGATGGACCCGGCGAGACCGGCGTTGTCGCGCACGGCGGTTCCGTTGGCGACTTCACGGGAGATCCGTTCGATCAGCAGGCGGGCGCGATCCTGCGCCTCGGAGAACCCTTGCGCGGCCCGTGTGAGGTTGAAGCTCTGCACCACGGGCACGATGATCAGCGTCATCAAGACCGCCGTGATTCCCATCACGGTGATCAGCTCGATCAATGTAAAGGCGCGTCTGGTTCGGGTCATCATTTGTCTCCCCGCTGGAGGAAGGTCTCGGTCTCGGAACGGCGCCAGTTGCGGCCCCATTGTTCGAGCGCGACCATGTTGTCTGCGGGAACCGCGCCCAGGGACAGGTACGCGGGATTTCGAAGCACGCGCACGCTCACGGAGGCTCCGCGAACGCCGCGAACGGCATAACCGTAGGTCGTGTGGTCAAGAATCGCGGCGCTCGGATCGATGTCGAGGATGTCGACGTACGGCCCGTTCGGCTCGTTGCTCGACGTGCGGATCACCGCGTCCACGCCTTCGAGGTGCTTCAGCGCGCCGCCGCCGTCGCGGTACCACACGTCGCCGAGGGTCACCTTGCGATCCACGTCCATGCCCGGGAAGTACACACGGGTGTTTTCGCGCGGGTCAATCGGCGGATTCGCCACGTAGAACTGGGCCACGCCCAGGGGCAGGTTGTCGCTCGGGCGGTAGATCGCGGCCGCCTTGAGCACCTGCACGGACCACTCGCCGACGCCATGGTACAGCGCCCGCATCTGCCGGCCTCCGAGGGTCAGCGCGGTCGCGTTGGCCGCTCCGGGCAGGGTCACCCAACCCTGTACGCCATTGGCGGAGTTGCCGTCGGCGTCCAGGAACGTCACGAGCCCGATCGACCGGTCCACCCTGTAGGAAGCGTTCGTGAGCACGCCTCCGGTGCCGAGGTCCACGATCACCATGTCCCTGGCCTCGGTGCCTCCCGCGCCATCGGGCACCTGAAATCCCAGACCCGTGTACGGACGACCGTCCAGGCCCTGGTTGCCCAGGATCTTGAGGTTTCCGATCACCAGCCGTTGCTGCGACGGGAGGGTGTCGGTCACGCGGAACTCGTCGCGGATCACGCGCCAGTCCAGCACGTCGTAGCTCACGCGCGCCATCAGCGGGATACGGCGGCCGTTCGGGCGGCGCTCGAAGAAGTCCGAGCCGGTCGGGTTGAACAGCAGCAGGCCCAGGTTCTGGTCGAGCAGCTTGTACTCGTACGGCGAATTCGGCGAAAACGGTGTGCTGTTCGCCAGAAGTTCGAACCGCCGTTGAACCTGGATGGAATCGTATTCCGCCCCCAGGTACGACTCGCCGGCGGTCAACGGGGCGTAGTTGGACAGCAAGAACGCCACGTAGCCGGTGCCCGCGCGCACGGGCACGGTCGCATCGACCACGCTGTGCCGGTGGTAGCCGGTGCCGTCGCTGACCCACGCGTCGAACGACAGGCGGTAGGAGCGGTTGCTCGGGCCGCGCGGCAGCCAAATCTGGCCGGCGGCCTCGTCGGCGTCCTCGAGGTAGTAGAGGTAGTTGAGAACGCGCGCGCCAGGGTCCGGAGCGCCCTCGCGAGCCACCATGTCGTTGCCGTAAACCTGGAACAGGCTCTGGTAGATCGGGTTGAACACCACCGGTGCGAACTGCAGCACCATGAGTCCGCCGTACTCGGCCCCGATCACCCGCGGGGCGGGAACGCGCCGGCCCTCGCCGATCACCCGCCGCATGACGTTGGCGCCCGACAGGTACTGCCAGCCGCCAAGCGGGTTGTTCGAGCTGTCGTACAGAATGCCGTTCTCGTCGAGCCCGGCGGCCACGGGCCCGAGGTCGTCCGGGCGCCGGTTCGGGTCCGCCGAGATGATCACAGAGCCTGTAAGCCACGTGTAGATGACGGGCAGGATCATCTCGGGAAGCTGGGCGTCGTTGGACTTCACCCGTTCGATCTCCGCACGCCCAAGGGCGGTGCCGATCGACGCGTCGCGGGTGTCGCGAAGGATCTTGAAGCCGCCAGGCATCACCTGAACGATCGCAAGAATGCCGACCAAGAAGATCACGATGACCACCAGGACCTCGATCAAGGTCGTGCCGGCCGTGCTCCTGTTGCGCAACATCAAAATCTCCTCATCTCCAATATCCCTTCGATCAGGCGGCACTCACGTCCACCTACGGTGCGACGGCGCGCCACGACTGGGTGTTGATCGCCCTCGAGTCAAACGTGCGGGCGCCGCCGCCCAAGAACAAGACCACATCGCGCCGGATGGCCTGCGGAACCCCGGGCGACTCGTATTCGCGGTAGTAGCTGTTCCACGTGATCACCGTGCCGTCGGGCGGATCGGTGTATCCGAGCTGCCGCGGGTCGTCGTTGGCGCTGCCCGTGGTCAGGCCCCAAGACGTCCAGAACGGCGCGTACCGGAGCTCCCAGCGGGACGGCCCCGCCACCGTGGGCACCTCGGACACGTCGTAGCCGCTGATCCGGTAGAAGTACGACTTGATCGTCGGGTTCGCGTCGTTCTCGATGTTCTCGGCAGGGTTGTTCGGGTTCGCCCGCATCACCAAATCGCCGATGCTGAACAGCTGCCGGCTGCCCGCGGTGTCGTCGCTCGCATCCACCACGCCGTCGCCGTTCAAGTCGAGCACGGGGGCCGAGCCCACCGCGCGCGAGTCGGCCTGGGACCAGTACGCCGTGGTGATCGCGTCGTTCGCGAAACGCGCGTAGGCGGGCTGGAACGTCTTGGTGGCGTCCACGCGGCGCGGATACAGGAAGCTCCTCAACGCGTTGGCCGGAACCACGTTGCCCATGTTGGGACCCGCCGTGTAGAGCGTGGCGTATCCGAGCAGCGCGGGGGGATAAGCCCCCTGGTCCACCCGGTAAAGCTGCAACGCCGTCCGAATCGCGTTCATGTTCGCCATGTCGGCACCACGGTTCGCGCTGTCTTTCGCGCGGGCGAGCACCGGGAAGGCGATGGCCGCCAGCAACGCGATAATGGCTATCACGGTGAGCAGCTCGATCAACGTAAAGGCACGTCTTCGAGTCATATTCTTCGTTCGCTCCATGGATTAACTAAAAATAGGACCGGGCAAACGCGCAAAGTGTTCCACCATTGCCTGTCCGCCGAAGGCCCAGTCGTAATATCGGCCCCACAAACCACCGAGGGGCGCCTCGAATAGCATCGCCGCCACGGCCCCCAGGGCCAGGTACGGTCCGAAGGGGATCATGGTCCGTTCTACCTCAAACTCGTCGGAGTCCTCGAGCGCCGCGAATGCGGGCTCGTGGAACCACGCCTCGTACAGCCGCGGCAAGAACAGGCCGACGACGTCGATGCACAGCAGGTAGCCGAGCCCGCATCGGAACAGCGACCCGATGGATTCGGGTTCCCACGCGGGTTCCGAACCCCTCTCGGCGTCCCCCGCGTCGGCCTTTCCCTTGAGAGCCAACACCTGCACGATCCCCAACACGGCCCCCAAGACAACCGCCAGGGCAAAACTCACGAACGCCATGGTCGGAAACACCACGGCACCGATCCCGCGGGCGAGTTTGATATCGCCGTGGCCCATCGCGTCCTTGCCGAACAGCACGCGCCCGAACAGCGCGATCCCCCAGAGGGCGGCCACGCCGGCGATCCATCCCGCCAGCGCGCTGGGCATGCCCCACGTGTACGCGTTGGGCGCTCCATGCACGATCAGCCACACGTTGTACGCGATTCCCACGGCCCACAGGAACGCGTTGATCTGGTCGGGAATGATGTACATCTCCCAGTCGATGAACACCACCGCCACCAGCGTCGACGCCGCGGCCGCGTAGGCGATGAACCGCGCGGGGTCCCCGCCGTCGATAAAGAACCGATACCAGAGGCCCGCCCACAGGGCCCCGTTGAGCAGCTCGACGAAGAAGTACCGCGAGGCGACGGGCGCCTTGCAGTGGCGACACTTCCCCCGCAGGAACAGCCAGCTCAGGAGCGGCACGAGGTCCGGCACCTCGAGCGAGTGCCGGCACCGCGGACAGAAACTGCGCGGCGGGTCGGACAGCGAGATGTTCCGGGGCGTTCGGTAGACGACGACGTTGACAAAGCTCCCGACCGTGGCCCCGAGCCAAAGGCCCACGAGCCACGTCCACTCAGGAAACAAGCCGCTCCGCCAATCGCCTACCCATCCTTAGGATCGCTCAAACAGCGCTAACCGTCAGCGCCGGCCGACAACTTCTCAATGACGCGGACCAACGGGAGGAACATCGACACAACGATGAAGCCCACGATGAGGCCCAATCCCACGATCATGATGGGTTCGAGGGCCGCGGTCAGGGACTGCAGCGTCGATTCGACCTCGGACTCGTAGAAGTCCGCGATCTTCTGCAGCATGAAGTCGAGCGAGCCGGACTCCTCGCCGACGCCGATCATGTGCACGACCATCGGCGGAAACAGCTTCGACGCCTCGAGAGGCTCGCCGATGCGGTCCCCTTCTCGGATGCGCGCGCGGGCCTCGAGCACCGCGTCGGACATGATCGTGTTGCCCACGGTGCCCGCCACGGTCTCCATCGCCTGGAGGATCGGAACGCCCGAGGTCAACAGCGTGCCCATCGTGCGGCTGAACCGCGCCATACACACCTTGTGGTGGAGTTTTCCAAACACCGGGACTTTGAGCTTCATCCGGTCGGCAACGCGCCGGCCGAAGCGCGTGCTGGTGAACATCTTCCACGAGAAAACCACGATGCCGATGGTGAGGAGAATCATCCACCAGCGGTACTTGATCAGGTCGGACAGATCGATCAGGAACTGCGTGGGTGCCGGGATGTCGTCTTTCTTGAGCCCGAGGTCCACCAGGATGTCCTTCCACTGCGGAATGAACCAGGCCACCAGGAAGATGACGATGCCGGTGGCCAGAATCAACACCAGCACGGGGTACGTCATGGCGGCCTTCACCTTGCGGCGCAGCTCGACGTCCTTTTCCAGGAAGTGCGAAAGGCGTTGAAGGGACTCTTCAAGCACACCACCGACCTCGCCCGCGCGGATCAGACCGATGAACAGGTTGCTGAAGGTGCGCGGATGCCGCTGCATCGCACGCGACAGGCTTTCGCCCGACTCGACGCGCTCGCCGACCTCGACGAGGATCTTCTTGAGTTTCGGATCCTGCGTCTGCTGGCCCAGAACGTCCAGACACCGCACGAGCGAAACGCCCGCATCGACCATCGTCGAAAATTGGCGGCAGAACACCGAGAGATAGACGAGTTTGACCTTGCCGTACGACTTCTGCTTGGCCGAACGCGCCTTGATCACCGTCACCTCGGTGATGGTGAAGCCCTGCTCCTCGAACCTCTTCCTGAGAATCTCTTCGCTTTCCGCATCGGCGGTTCCCTTCTGGGTGCCGCCGCTCGGATCTCTAAACGTATAACCGTAGACTGGCATTGATCTCTCCTATCGTCAGCGCCGGGGGGGGCTGGTGGGCGCCGTACCTGTTTGCGGCGTGTTGATCATCTTCTTCAACTCGTCGACGTTGATTGCTCTGCTCATCGCCTCTTCCAGGGTGACGTAGCCCCGGAGGTACAGGTCCCGGAGACTCTGGTCCATCGCGATCATTCCGTGGGCCGCGCTGGTCTGAATCATAGACGGGATCTGGTGCGTTTTGTTCTCACGTATCAGGTTGCGGATGGCTGGCGAGGCGATCATCACCTCGATGGCCGGCACTCGACCCGGGGCACCCGCACGCGGCATGAGCTGCTGCGAGATGACCGCCTGAATATTGTTGGCGAGTTGGATGCGGATCTGGTCCTGCTGCCCGGGGGGAAACACGTCGATCATGCGGTCCATCGACTCGGCCGCGTTGTTGGTGTGCAGCGTTGCGAACACGAGGTGGCCGGTTTCCGCGGCGGTGATCGCCAGGGCGATCGTCTCGATGTCGCGCATTTCACCGACGAGGATCACGTCGGGATCTTCGCGAAGGGAGGCTCGGAGCGCGTTGGTGAAGCTCTTGGTGTCGCCGCCCAACTCGCGCTGGTTGATCAGGCACAACTTGTGGGTGTGCAGGTATTCGATCGGGTCCTCGATGGTGATGATGTGCGTGGACCGCGTCGTGTTGATGTGGTTGATCATCGCCGCGAGCGTCGTGGACTTGCCCGAACCCGTGGGGCCCGTCACCAGCACCAGGCCGCGGGGCTTTTCGGTGAACTTTTCAAGGATCTTGGGCAGGTTCAGATCCGAAACCGTGGGGATCTTGTTGGGAATCAGACGAAAGGCGGACGCGCAGGCGCCCCGGTCTCGGTACAGGTTCACACGGAACCGGGCGCGGCGCGGAAGGGCGTACGAAAAGTCCAACTCCAGGGTCGTTTCAAACTTGTTGATGTTCTCGTCCGAGAGGATCTCGTACATCATCCGTTGAAGCACCGAGGGCGTGAACTTTTCGAAGTTCAGCTTCTTGAGGGCGCCATCCTCGCGGATGATCGGCTCGGATTCCGTACACAGGTGCAGGTCCGAGGCGTTCTTGTCCACGACGATGTGCAGCAACTCATCGATGTGGAGATCCTCGAGCGAGCGCGGAGTGCCCGCCTTGACGACCTCCTCCGGCGCGTTGGGGTTGCCGGAGCCTGGAAGCTGAAACCGTGGCGTTTCGTTTTGCATGTTCTCTCGTGTTGTTCCTTTCGTAGAATTAGAAGCCGGCCGTGAAGACCACGCGCATCACCTCTTGCGGGTCCGTGATGCCTGCCAAAACCTTGGCGAGGCCGTCCTCGCGCAACTCTTTCATGCCGTTGGCCTTGGCCGCCTCCTTGATATCGGCCAGTGGCGCACGACGCACGACCAGTTCCGCGATCTCCGCGTTCATGACCATGAGCTCGTGGAAGCCGATGCGGCCGTGGTAGCCCGTCTCACGGCACGCCTCGCAACCTCTGCCGCGGTACAGCGTGACCATCTCCTCGGGGTCCTGCACCTGGAAGCCGAACCGGCGCAGATCGATCGCGGGAACCTCGTAGGGCTCCTTGCACTCGGTACAGATGCGGCGCCCGAGACGCTGGGCGAGAATGCCGATGACCGTCGCCGAGATCAGGTACGGCTCGACGCCCATGTCGATCATGCGGATCGTGGCCGAAGGCGCATCGTTCGTGTGGAGCGTGGACAACACAAGGTGCCCCGTCAGCGACGACTCAATCGCGATTTCGGCGGTTTCAAGGTCGCGCATTTCGCCGACCATGATGATGTCGGGGTCTTGGCGAAGGAAGGAGCGAAGGGCGGTGGCGAACGTGAGGCCAGCCTTTCGGTTCGTCTGCACCTGCGAGATGCCGTTGAGCTGATACTCGATCGGGTCCTCGATCG
>CAYJMZ010000002.1:0-5717 GCA_964370995.1 uncultured Fimbriimonadaceae bacterium
AATTCCCACAGCTGGGGCCAACGCGGGCCCGACCGACAATCGGGACGATCGCGGCTACGAATCCCACCACCCAACCCGGTATCCTCCCCACCGATGTTCCCAGTAGCCACGATTGTTGCATTGGCTCTGGCCGCGATGGGGCATGGACAGGACGTTGGACCCCTCGCGACCCGCAACCACCGGGCTCTGGCGTTGCCCTTCCTCCGGTTCGAGCCCGTTTGGGGCCAACCCGAGGCCGGGCACCGGTGGACCCGGGCGGGCGTGAGCGGCGCCAACGACCTGAGGCGTGTCTCAAAGGGGTCGCTGGTGGTCGCCGAGGATCAAGAGACCACGCGGCTCACGATCGGCCAGACCATCGGCGTGGACGACCGAACCGCGTGGAATTGGCAGGTCCCCATCGTAATTCGCGGCGGCGGGTTCATGGACCCCCTGATCGACTCCTGGCACGCGTGGGTTCTGCACTGGAGCAGCCCCCTCAGGGACGCCACCCCCTTTGGACGGTCGATCGTGTCCATCCCGGGGGGGACGTACGGTTCAGCCGTCGGCCTGGGCGACGCGTCCGTGGGCGTCCGGCGACGCATGTCGGAGCATCTGGCGGTTCGCGCGGCGGTCGAACTTCCCACGGGCAACAGCGGCCAACTGCTCGGTTCGGGGGGCGTGGATGCCGGGCTAGCCATCGACGGTCGGTGGCGCGTGGCTTCCCGCTGGGCGCTCTACGGGGGCGTCGCAGTGGTCGCCCAAGGCCGGGGGCCCGAACTTGACGGAGTCCGAGGGTTGGCCGATTCCGGCTACCTCGCCCTCGTGCACCGGGCCAACAGCCGCGACGAGTGGATCGCGCAGTGGCAGAGCGAACGCTCGCCCCTGCAGACAGGCGTGCCCGGTTCCGATGCGACACACCGCCTGGTCACGCTCGCGTACCGGCGCGCCATGGGACGTGGCCGCTCCCTCGAACTCTGGTTCAGCGAGGACCGAGACCTGTTCGAAGGCACGTTCCCGGAAGGCGCCAACCTCGGGCCGGACTTCACGGTCGGGCTCGCCTGGACAATCCGAAACTGACTCGGCTGGACGCGCATCTGTCGTGAATGGTCTTTCTTGCCGTGTTCGGCAGGTGGGTTCCCTTTCCAGCGCACTTCTTGTTTGACCCACGCAACACTCTGCGATTCTGGCAAAATTGCCGGGTTCACTTGAAAATGCTTTGCATTTGGCGAAAGGTGCTGTAAAATTCGATCCTATTGTAGACGCAGCACCGGGTTCGGGTTCTGTTTTGGCTTGTGGTGGGGTGTCTCGGAGAGGAAAAATGAAAAGACTATCGATATTGGCTCTTATCGCAGTCGTAGGTTCTGCCAACGCGACGCTTTGGGATTCAGGTACCGGCCTCGGCTGGTCGATCCCCGACTCGCCGGGTGGCCCCACGACCTGGTTCTTCACCCCGACTGTGGGCGGCGGCGCGCTGACGCAGTTCGACATCTTCATGTCGCCCTTCCACACGTGGCGCAGCGACCTTGTGATCAGTGTCACGGGGAATGGTGGCGCGTCCGTCACTCTTCACAACCGCGAAGATGGCAGCGGCGACTACATCAGTGCCTTCATGAGTGACACCGGTGTCCCGATTCCGGCCTCCGGGGCCCTTGACAGCAACAGCACCGGCATCTTGTACGCTCCGTCGATCGGAACGTTGGCGGGAGTGACCGCCTCGGCAGGTACGTGGTCGTTGACCGCTCAGGATTGGGCCGGCGCAGACGTCGGTACGATTGATCGAATCCGAGTCACGACCGTGCCGGAGCCTGCGTCGATGGCGGTTCTCGGCCTCGGCGCCGCTGCTCTGCTTCGCCGCCGCCGCAAGGCGTAGCGTCGAGCTCGGCCCGGACAGGAACGGCCGCGACCCCCTTCAGGACGCGGCCGTTCTTTTTCATCCGTGGACACCCTCTGCGACCCGGATTCCTACTTGTTGCCTGCGACTCTCCACACGGAACAACCCCACCGGTGAATGCCCCCGCAACCGTTTCCGCCACCCGCAGCAACATCCCCGCGCCCGTCGTGCTTTACGCGGCCTTGGGGGTCGTGGACTACGGCTTCACGATCGCCGCATTCGTCAGCGGCGCCCGGGAGGCGAACCCAGCTCTGGCGTGGTTTGCCGAACAGGGCCTCTTCGAGTTCGCAAAACTCAGCCTCACACTGCTCGTGTGCTGCGTGGGAACACACCTCTGGTCGCTTCCCATCGCCCGCCGCGCCGTGGCATTCGGGAACGTGCTCATGTCGGGCGTGCTCGCGTACCACCTGTTGCACCTGCCCATGTACGCCTGCGGAATTCCGCACTAGTGCTGCGTCAAGCTTAGAAATTAGGGTTGCCGGCTCGATGAGGTCTTGTGTGGGCTGGAGGTCGGTAGGGTCGGTCCGCTTTTGGGAGTGCGTGCTCTTGGAGGGTACTGCATGGGGTCGAGAGAATCCCGTGCCACCCCCGTGTCGGGGGTGCGCCAGCTTCGAGAGCACGGCCCGGCTTGGGACGTGGCCGCTACCTCGAACTCTGGTTCAGCGAAGACCGTGACCTGTTCGAAGGCACGTTCCCGGAAGGCGCCAACCTCGGGTCGGACGTCACGGTCGGGCTCGCCCAGACAATCCGAAACTGACCCGGCTCACAACATCGCCGTCATGACTGGTAAATTTGCCGTGTTTGTGCTGTAGTTTTGCTCTCAGCGCAAAATTCCCTTGACAGACGCAACAATCAGTCCTACCATTGGTGAGCGCATGTGGCTGGTCCTGAATTGTCCGAATGGGCGTCCGGTCTCTATCGGACCGCTGGTTTGTTGTAGGAGGAGATTTGACTTATGAATTCAACGATTAAAAGAATGGGCGTGATCGCCCTGGTTGCGGTGTGCGGTTCCGCATACGCGTTCGACTTCTCAGGCGGCCTGGGCGGCGGTGCGATCGCCGATGGCACGGCGACCAACAACGCTCCCGGTGCCCCGACCGTGATCACCCTCGTCGTTTCCGGCACGGGTCTGACCATCACCAGCCTCGTCCTTTCGGGCGCTCTTGGCCTGACCCACACGTATGCAGGCGATCTGACGCTCGTGTTGTCCCACGGCGGCGTGGATGTGGACCTCATGGACCGCAACTACCGCACGACCCTCACGGCCTTTGGCCTTTCGGACAACCTCGGCGGCGACTACATGTTCACCGACCCTCCTGTTTCGGGGTCGATGGTGGGCTCGGGCGGCATTATCGCGGCCGGCACGTACAGCCGATGGGACGGAAGCACGGGCGGCGGCAGCACGGCTTCGGCTGGCACGTACGCGTCGTTCAACGGCATGGCGCTTGACGGCGTGTGGACGCTGACGGCCAACGACTGGGCAAGCGCGGACACCGGTGCAATCCAGGGGATGCGCATCGTCGGCAGCGCGGTTCCGGAGCCCGCTTCGATGGCTGTCCTCAGCCTTGGCGCCGCTGCTCTGCTTCGCCGCCGCCGCAAGGCGTAGCGTCGAGCTCGGCCCGGATAACGGCCGCGCCCCCCTTCGGGACGCGGCCGTTCTTTCTCATCCGTGGACACCCTCGGCGGCCCGAATTCCCACTTGTTTCCCACCGAGCCGTTTGCGGAACAACCCTCCCGGTGAATGCCCTCTCAACCGTACCTGCCATCCGAAGCAACATCCCCGGACCAATCGTGCCCTGCACGACCTTGGGGGTGATTGACTACGGATTTACGATCGCGGCGTTCGTGACGGGTGCCCGAGAAGCGAACCCGGCGTTGGCGTGGTTTGCCGAACAGGGGCTCTTCGAGTTCGCAAAACTCAGCCTCACGCTGCTCGTGTGCTGCGTGGGCACGCATCTGTGGTCTCTGCCCATGTACGCCGCGCCGTCGCATTCGGGAACGTGCTGATGGGGGGGGGGTCTCGCATATCACCTGCTTCACCTGCCCATGTACGCCGGCGGATTTCCGCACTAGGGTCAAAGTGTCGAGTGTTGAGTGTTCAGACCTGCCCCTCAACACTCAACACTCAGCACTCAACACTACCCCCAGGAAGGTAGATTCGCATCTGGAGGACGGAGATGGTGCGTTGGGTTCGGGTCCTTTCTTTCGTGGGTGTGTGGTGCGCGTGCGTTGCAGCACTGGCCCAGTCGCATCCGGTGTATGGTGCGAACGGCATGGCGGTGTCCGTCGAGCCTCACGCGACGGCTGTCGGGGTCGCGATCCTCAAGCAGGGAGGAAATGCCTTCGACGCGGCGGTCGCAATGGGCTTCGCACTCGCGGTGACCCATCCACAGGCCGGCAACCTCGGCGGAGGGGGCTTCGCGGTGTGCCTGACGGGCAAGGGCGAGCGTTCCGCCCTCGACTTTCGAGAGACCGCCCCTGCGGCGGCCACGGGGGGTATGTTCCTCGACGCGGACGGCAACGTCGCCCCGAGGCGCAGTACGGACACGCACCTCGCCTCGGGCGTCCCAGGCTCGGTGGCAGGGCTGCTCGCCCTCCACGAGCGCTACGGGGTGTTGCCACGGTCCGCGGTGCTTGCTCCCGCGATTCGACTGGCGCGCGAAGGGTTCGACACCCCGAAGGAGCTCGCCGATTCGCTCCGCTCGGCCCAGGCGCGCCTCACCGGCTTCGTGGGGACCGCCAAGGTGTTCTACGCGGGAGGCGCTCCTCCCGCTTTCGGGGCACGCCTCCGCCAGCCGGACCTTGCGCGCACCCTTCAGCGTATCGCCACTTCCGGACGCGACGGCTTTTACAGGGGCGAAACCTCGCGTCTCGTCGCCGCCGAGATGAAGCGCCATGCCGGCCTGGTCACCGAGGCCGATCTCGCCGCGTACAGCCCAAAGTGGCGCACCCCGTTCGTGTTCGAAGCCGCAGGACACTCGGTGGTCACGATGCCTCTGCCGAGTTCGGGCGGCATCACCCTCGCGCAAGTCCTCGGCCTGCTCGACATGGACGCTCAAGAGGCCACGGGCCCCCTGTCGAGCGCCGCGATTCAGCGCATGGCGGAGGCCGAGCGCCTGGCCTATGCCGACCGCAACCACTTCCTCGGCGATGCCGATTTCGTGGACGTCCCCGTGGAGCGTCTGGTGTCCAAGGCCTACCTCGCCGAGCGCGCGAAACTCATGCCCGCTGGTAGAGCCGGCAAGAGCGAAGGCACAGGGCACGGACTCGCCGAGTCGACGGAGACCACCCACTTCTGCGTCGCGGACCGCCTCGGCAACGTGGTCGCGGTGACCACCACGCTCAACAGCGGCTACGGAATGGGTGCCGTCGTCGAGGGCGCCGGGTTCTTGCTCAACAACGAGATGGACGACTTTACGTCAAAGCCGGGAACGCCGAACATGTACGGCTTGGTGCAGTCGGAGGCCAACGCGATCGCACCCGGAAAGCGCATGCTCTCGTCCATGACCCCCGCGATCGTGCTCAAAGACGGCTCGTTCGCGTTCACCGTGGGCAGCCCGGGCGGGTCCACGATCATCACAACGGTCGCTCAGGTGTTCCTCAACATCGCCGTGCACGGCATGAACATTCGGGACGCGATCGACGCGGGCCGTGTCCACCACCAGCACCTCCCCGACGACCTCCAATACGAGCGCAGGCTTGTTTCCTTCGACACCCTCGAAGCGCTTCGCGGCATGGGCTACACGTTACGGCCCGTCGCGTCGATCGGAATCGCCGCAGGGATCCAACGCACCCCGGATGGGATCGACCTTGGAGGTACGCACGCCCTGGGGGCCGGTACGGAAGC
>CAYJMZ010000002.1:5727-21780 GCA_964370995.1 uncultured Fimbriimonadaceae bacterium
CCCCGGATGGGCTGCTCGCTGGCTGGTCGGACCGCCGTGCGGGCCGTTCGCCAGCCGGATACTGACCAAGCGCTCCCACACGGGCACGCTAAGCGGTGGGCTCGACGCGTATCGCGACCGCTGCGACAACCCTGACTTCGTTCGCCCTGACGTGGAAGAGGATCGCGTCCTCGTTGGCCACGACTTCAACGCCCTCCGGCATCGTCAGATCCCTGGCCGTGATCGTGGCACCAAGCACTGCATCGCCGAGAGCCACCAAAATCGAGGCCGGGACGTTCGCCACCGCGCATCGGACGCGGACTCGCGATGTCGGGCGCTCGAGCACGGCCTCTTTGGCCTCCACGCACGCGGGCACCCCGGTCCCTTCCACCGGCACGCTGATCCGAATCACGTCCGTGTCGTCCACCTGCTGCAGAGTCATGTGGGTGATCCGCTTCTTGTCCGCCTCCATGTCAACCTTCTTCACGAGCACGGTGCGATCGCAGTCGTCCTTCAGCATCCGCACCTTGAACAGGGCGACGCCGTGGGCTTCCTTGAGCGCACGCTTGACCTCTTGCACGTTGGCCTGGATCAGTTCCGTTGCGTTGTCCCTGTCCACAAGAGCCATCGGAAGGAAGCCCTCCTTTCGCGGATTCGCGGGATGGGACGAGGCTCCGTCGGATCGCGGCTCGATAGGCACTACGGCCATAAGTGCTGCATACCTCCTTTAGGTAGGTTCGGGGCGTCGATGACGCAAGGAATGGTTGATGTATACCCTATTTGGGTCCTGATCCGAGCCGATCCGGCCTGGCTCAGCGACCGAGTGCGCCAAGGGCTAAGGCCGGACGACGCGGATCGTGTTGCTTCCGCTCTCACCACCGTCGGGTGCGATGGCGTAAAGCTTGTACGTCGCACTGCTTCCGTGCGCGGCCAACCCGTAGGAGATCTTCACCTGCGACCTGTCGGTAGGAATCGACTCGACCAACTCCTCCTCCTCCATCTTGTAGCGCGGCCCCGGGTGGGACCGCAAGCCAAACCGCTTCAACGACTTCGGGTCGGGGTGGGTCCACGTCAAAAGCACCGCATCGACCTCGGGGTGCCACTCGCCATCAATCACCGGAGGCGCGGGCAACCGTGCGGGGTCGGGCCAGATTTCGGGAATCGATGCGGCAAGTTCATGCCCCGCCCCAAGGTGCCGCAAGGCCGCGAATTCGTACGCCTTCAAGAACTTGACGACGGCCTTCATGGCACGGTCTCTGAGCTCCCGCGAATAGATCACGTTGCTGTCGGCGTTCTTCGCCGCGACGCAGGCTTGGCGAAACGCGGCGAGTTCGCGCCCCATCGTCTCAAGGGTCCATCTGCCGCTGAGCAACAATGGAGGGTGAAACTTCGGGACGGGCGGATTGTTCCGGTTGATGACCGTCCAGATTTGGATCATGGCCTCCAAAGCCGAGATCAAGGCGTCGCCGCCTCCTACTGACGATGGCGTCTTCGGCAGCATCTGCTTGTACGATTTCGCCAACGGCACACGTGCCACAAGCGCGCGAAACTCCTGAAAACGCCCGCGCAGTTCGGCGTTCTTGATGTCCCGGTCGCCGACCGCAACCAGCCGAACGTTCTCCTTCCCGACGGTGTCGTTGAGCGCAAGGATCAGCTGCTGGCGCACGCCGTCAAGCGTTGAGAGGTTTGCACCTCCGTGAAGGATGAGCGGCCTGGGCGTCGCGTCGTTAACCTTGCCCCAGTGCGCCGCAAACGCATCAACGGTGGGGACGTAGGTGGTGACTCCACATAGCGGCATAGATTCCTATTTTAGAACGGAACGCACCTCAGATGCTTGGGCACCCGCCCGACGAACGCTCGGAGGGTGTCGAACACACCTCAACGCCCCCGCCAAACCCTGAGATAATGATAGTGTATTATACTCTCTTATCGTTTCGATGTCTCCGGCGTTGGAAACTCGCCATAATGGGAGGTCCCATGAGCCGACAAGACGCAATTCGCCAGCATTACAGCAGCTCGCCCCTGCTCCAAGCGATCGAGGAAGGGCTGCGCGCGCTGGGCAAGGACCCGCATGCGTTGGAGCCCCAAGACCTCTCTGCGGTGGACGAGTTTCACATCCGTGGGCGGGAATCCACCGCCGAGACCGCCGCGCTTGCCCGATTCCCCACGGGTTCGCACGTTCTGGATATCGGCTGCGGCATCGGCGGTCCATCGCGCCACCTCGCCTCGGCGTTTGGACTGCGCGTCACCGGCCTAGACCTTTGTGCATCCTACTGCGAGACCGCCCGAACGCTCGCCGATCGCGTTGGAATCGCCGACCGGGTGGACTATCACGAGGGCGACGCGACCGCGCTCCCGTTCCCCGACGCGTCCTTCGACGGTGTGTGGACCCAGCACGCGTCCATGAACATCGAAGACAAGGCCGCCCTGTACTTTGAGATGGCCCGCGTCCTGCGCCCCGGAGGCACCGCCGCCCTGTACGACATCCACGCCAAAGCCGGGGGGCCGCCCCACTTCCCCGTTCCGTGGGCTCGCGACGCATCCATCAGTTACCTTTGCCCCGCGGAGGAGATTCGGGACAGGCTCACCGCACAGGGTCTGGTGGAACGTGTTTGGAACGACGACAGCGAACGCGCCCTCGCGTGGTTCCGCGAGCGGCTGCAGACGACGCGCGAGATGGGACCCCAGGCCCTGGGCCTCCACCTCCTGTTTGGCGCGGATTGGCCCGCGATGGCGGCCAACATCGTGCGCAACCTCGAGGAAGGCCGCATCGGGGTCGTGCAGACGATCTGGACCAAACCCGCCGCGACCTAGCAGGGTGCTGAAGAAGGGGCTTGCACCCTATGTTCTGGCGCCACGGACGTTTCCGATCCCGTGCCACCCTCATCTTGGGGGTGCGTGTGGTGCGAACTCTCGGCGAAAGCACCCCCGACACGAGGGTGGCACGGTTGCGTCGCCCTTCTTCAGCACCCGGCTAGGCGAGCTGGGCGTGCCGGAAGCACCCGACGAGGTGGTCGTTGACCATCCCGGTGGCCTGCATGTGAGCGTACATGATGGTCGAACCCACGAACCTGAAGCCGCGCCCTTTGAGGTCCTTGCTCAACGCGTCGGACAAGGGCGTGGTGGCGGGCAGCTCCGCAAGCGTGCCCCAACGGTTTTGAATCGGGGCGCCGTCCACAAACCGCCAGATGTAGGCGTCGAAGGTGCCAAAGGCCTCCTGAACCGCCAGGAACGCCTGCGCGTTGCCGATCGCCGCGAGCACTTTGGCGCGGTTGCGGATGATCCCGGGGTCCTGCAACAACTCGGCAACCTTGTGATCGCCGTACGAAGCCACGCGGGCGGCGTCGAAGCCCTCAAACGCCGCCCGGTACCCCTCGCGCCGGTTCAGCACCGTGCTCCAAGATAGGCCCGCCTGCGCGCCCTCCAGCACCAGGAACTCGAACTGCACGCGGTCGTCGTGCACAGGCACCCCCCACTCCGCGTCGTGGTAGACCTCCATCGCCCCCCCACCCTTCGCCCAAGCGCATCGCTCCATCTCCACCAGATTCCTTTCGGTATTTTAGAGTGCGCGGACTCCCGGTCCGCGCTTTGCAGGGCGGCGGAGCCGCTCCGCGGCGTGGGAAAGCGCGGACTGCGTCAGCGCACTCTCAAACCGGACGCGGGCCGTTCGAAACGCGTCCACCCATCTCCGCACGGTACCACCGCGGCTAGCCGCCCGCGTCCCCGCGCGTGACCGGCACGATGGGCTCCAACCCTTTGGCCTTGAGCGCCGCGTTGAACGCCGCCAGCTCGCCCGAGAGCGCCTTTCCAAGGGCATCGAGCTGGACGTGAAGCAGACCCGACAGCTCCTTGAACACAGCGGTCGCCTGGTCGGTGGGACGGTAGCCGCCGCCCTGCACGACCCCCAGAAGCGCGGCAATCCGGTTGTTCAGCCGAATCGGGTAGTTCAAGGGGTCCTGCCCGCTCCGGTTCCGAACTTGGTAGATCGCCTCCTCGATGGGGCTGAGGGACCCTGCAAGTTTCTCCGCGTCGCCCTTGAGCTCCGGGTGATCGGCGACCACCTTGTCTGCCTTCTCCTTGATGTCGCGGATCTTCACAACCGCGTCGTTCGCATCGTTGACGCTTGCAACGATCGCGCGCGACAACTCGAACTGCGCGACCAGATCCTCCTCGGTGGCCTCTGCCTGCGGATGGGCCCTGACGCGGATCGATTGCGTGATCTCGCGCTTGTCCACGGTCATGCGCAGGGTGTAGGTGCCCGGGGGCGCCTTGATCGGCCGGGGACCCGCCGCCCACAGAATCATGCCCGTGAACCCGCGGTACGACGGGTATTGGAGCGACGAGAAGGACACGCAGTGCCATCCGGCGGTTTTCGGGGCGGCCCGGACGCGCCCAACCACCACGCCGGCCCCGTCCAGCACCTCGAACTCAACCGATTCAAAATCCTTGTCCAACAGGTAGCTGATCTGGTACCCGCTCGCGGGGTTCTTGCCGACCGGACTGTCCCCCGACGGGCTGGAGCCCCAACGCAGCAGCGATTGAGCCTTCGGGGGGAACAGCAACACGCCGCCATCCGCCGCCTTGGGCAGCACATGCAGGGGCGTGATGTCGTCGAGGATCCAGAAGCCCCGCCCATGGGTCGCCAGCACGACGTCGTCGTCCTTGAACACCAGATCGTGGATGGGCACGACGGGAAGGTTCAGCTGCAGGGGCTGCCAATGTGCGCCGGCGTCGAAACTGACGTAGGCGCCCGTCTCCGTGCCCGCCACGAGAAGGCCCTTGCGATTCGGATCCTCCCGAACGACGCGGACGTAGGCTTCGCCGGGGATGCCGGCGACCGTCTCGGTCCACGTGCGCCCAAAGTCGGTGGTCCTGTAGATGTGGGGCGAAAGGTCGTCGTTTTCGTGGTTGTCCACCGCGAGGAACACCGTGCCGGCCGCGTGCCACGACGGCTCGACCATGCTGACCAGGCCCCACTTCGGCATGCCCTTCGGCGTGACGTTCTGCCACGTGCCGCCGCCGTTCCGGGTGACGTACACGAGGCCGTCGTCCGAGCCGGTCCAGATCAGGCCACGCTCGACGGGCGACTCGGCCACGGTGAAGATCGTGCCGTAGTACTCGACGCTCGTGTTGTCTTTGGTGATCGGACCGCCCGACGGCCCGAGCGTTGACGGGTCGTTGCGCGTGAGGTCGGGACTGATCGCCTTCCAGGTCTGGCCGCCGTTCGTGCTGCGCATCAGGAACTGCGAGGTCGTGTAGAGCGTGTCGGGATCGAACGGCGAGAACACGATGGGGAACGTCCACTGGAGCCTGTGCTTCAAGTCGATCGCCCCATGGCCCATGGGGTTGTCGGGCCAGATGTTCACGTCGCGGCTCTGCGAGGTTCGGTGGTTCCGCCGCTCCAGCTCGCCGCCGTAGCTTCCGCCAAACACGACATCGGGCTCGTCGGGTTTCGCGACCACGTAGCCGCTCTCGCCGCCCGCGGTGCCCGTCCAGTCGTCGCGCGTGATGCCCGCTCCGCGCGTCCGGCTGGGGATGCGCACCGTGCTGTTGTCCTGCTGGGCGCCCAACACGTTGTACGGGAACGCGTTGTCGGTGGACACGTGATAGAACTGCCCCGTGGCGAAGTCCTGCTGGGTCCAGGTCGAACCGCCGTCGATGCTGACGTTGGCACCACCGTCGTTTCCGTTGATCATGCGCTTGGGATCGTTGGGGTCGATCCAGAAGTCGTGGTTGTCCGAGTGGGGGGTGCCGACGCCGCGGAAGGTCTTGCCGCCATCGGTGGACTTCGCAAACCCCACGTTTTCGAGGTACACGAGGTCCTTGTTCTTGGGGTCCGCGAAGATGCGCGAGTAGTACCACGCGCGCTGGCGGTAGTTCCGGCTTTCGTTGGTCAGTGCCCACGTTTGGCCGCCGTCGTCGGATCGGAACACGCCGCCGTTCTCGTTCTCGACGATCGCGTACACGCGGTCGGGATCGGCGGGCGACACGCTGACGCCGATCTTGCCGATCATGCCCGCGGGCAGACCGGCGTTGCGGGTGAGGTCGGCCCAGTGCACGCCGCCGTCTACCGATTTGAACAGCCGACTCCCGGCCCCGCCGCTGTTGAGCGTGTACGGCGTGCGCCACATCTCCCACGTGGCCGCATACAGCACGTCGGGGTGGTTGGGGTCCATCGAAAGGTCGATCGCACCGGAGCGATCATTGACGAACAGGATCTTCGCCCACGTGTTGCCACCGTCGGTCGATTTGTACACACCGCGGTCGGGATGGGCGCCGTAAATGTGCCCCACGGCCGCCACGTACACGGTGTTGGGGTCTGTGGGATGAACTCGGACGCGCGCGATCGACTGCGTGGACCTGAGGCCCACATGGGTCCACGTCGCGCCGGCGTCAACGCTCTTGTACACGCCGTCGCCGTGCGAGATGTTGCCGCGGGGCTCGGTCTCGCCCATGCCGACGTACACCACGTCGGGGTTCGAGGGGCTGACGCCGATCGCGCCTACGGAGCCCGTCTTGAAGTAACCGTCGGACACGCACTTCCAATCCGTGCCGGCGTTGGTGCTCTTCCAAAGCCCTCCGCCGCAGGTGCCCATGTAGAACTCGTCCGAGCGGCCCGGCACTCCTGATACCGCGTCCGAGCGCCCGCCGCGAAACGGACCGATCTCGCGCCATCGCAGCCCCTCGAACCCAGTCGGGTCCACTTGAGCGTGGGCCAACAACGGCACGACGGCAACGGCGAGAACCGTCGTCCACATCCAAATCTTACAAGCTCTCATCCCATCCCCCAACGAGCGACCAGCGCCCCCTGCAAATCTACCTTCGTGTCGGTTCATCACGCGTAGGCTCGCCTTCAAACACCTCAAGCTGAGGGGGGTAGGTTTTGAGTTTCGCTTTCGCCATCTCGTTGAGAAGCCCGTCCGTGCCCAGATAGCCAGACACCCGGTGCACGACTTTGCCCTCGGGGGTCAGGAACTGGATGTCGGGGATGCCGGAAACGTCGAACTTTCTCGCGACGTCGGCGTCCGTGTCTACGTCGATTCGCACCAGCACAAACTCCGCGGCTTTGTCTTTGAACGCCTTGGTCGGGAACACCTCACGGGTGTACATCGCGCAAGACCCTCACCAATCTGCGGCGAAATCCACCAGCACCATCTTGCCGGACTTCTTCGCCTCCGCAAGGCCGTCGTCGAGCGACGTCAACCACCCCTCGTGGGCCTCGGCGGACGAAACAGCCGCCTCTTCCCCGACGCCCGCCGGGCCCCGCGCGCACCCGAACGAGCCAACGAGGCCCGCCGCAAGCACCAATAGCGCTACGGTGCTGATCATCCATCGTTTCATTGCACTCTCCTACGCACGAACCGCCCCGAGCGTCTCCCTCTCCGGCTTCAGGGTTGAGAATACACGGTCGAAGAGGTCCCGTGTCGTTGATCCATGTCCCGGCGCCAGGCTCCTGCATAGTGGCGCGGACGTCCACGTCTGCGATAACCCGATCACCCACCCTTGCGATTCTGATCAGCGGCTACACCCCAGCGGCCGGGGCTCTTGTGGTCAAAGAAAACCGGCCCCAAGGTGGCTTCGGCGTCCCGCCGATTTCCGTCCGGCGACCTGGCCCGTTTTGTACGAATGCCGGAGCGTCTTCTTGAGAGCGGGTGCCCACCCCGGAGGGGTAAGAGAACATAGCCCGGGGTCGCCTCCGGGTGAACCCCGGGGTTAGCGCGTCCTCGATTCCGCACCCGGAGCGGGTGCCACACCTCCGCCGCCAGGTTGTGCGACCCCGCCGGGGTCGGCTAGTGCGCCGGCCCATGACCCGGGGTGGCCCGGAGGCGACCCCGGGCTATGTTCTGGTACCCCTCCGGGGTCTGCGCCGGGGTGATAAAGCTTCGCATACGTGGGGCCGACGCGACCTACCGACAACTCTGCAAGTCTCTCGATCCTCTCACGAATGATACGGGCTGGGGGACAATGGAGGCATGGCAGAACAAACGCGCTTCGACAGCAAAGGGAGCTATCTTGGGAGCGGCCGTGGCTTGTTTTTCGCAGACGTGGACGTCCGCGCCACGATGCAGGAGTCTGGCCGTCACGAGGTCGATGCCGTGATCAGGGAGTCCTGGCGAATCGAGCGAGTTCCGCCTCCCGGCACGGCCGCAATTGCTTCAAACAGGTGCGATGTGGTTTCGATCTTCACTTGGATATCCCCAGTTTCGATGCCCAATTCCTGAACACTCCCCGCCCATCGTCCGTGCTTGCCCCAATACGCGTGTTGGGCGTAATACACGCGGTGCAGCGCGCCCAGCACCGGCCATGCGGGGTCGGGGTGGAACGCGGGGGCGACACGGCTCTGCGCGCTGAACTGCACGTAGCCCCACCGCTCCGGGCGATGCATGTCGATGGCCCCCTGCGGCGACCACACCCAGTTGTCCTCCGGGAGCCCCAGCACCTTGCCGTAGCGACCCTCCACGACCGTGTGCCGCCACTCCACGCGCGAAAAATTCACGCGCCACTGGTCGCCGTCCTTCGGAGGGGCAGGCCGGCCCGCACACTCCGCCAAAACCTTCCAGGGCAGCGCAAGCTCGACGGACCAGCCGCGATCCTCGTCGGAGGGGTCGTTCAGGGTCCCATCCACATGCACCGCGGAGCGAATCCCGGGAATCTCCCACGCGTTGATGGCCGGTCCTCCATCGCGGTACGGGCGCGCGAGCAGCAGATCCCACACGGTTCCCAGCGCGTTGATCTCGATCTCGCAGTACCGCTGGTTGTCCCCATCGGGGTCGATGAACACCTCGAAATCGTTGTCTTGGAAGATCACGGAATCGTGCTCGAGGAGCGTTCCCCAAACGTGGGGCTCCTCCAACTCGGCGCCGATGTAGAAGAACGCGTCGTCCCACAGCATCTTCGCGCGCGTGCGAAACCGGGGAGGGGGCTTTGCGGGCCCCTCGATGTCCACAAACTGCATTGTCCAGGGCGCGTGGGCCCAGAACGGCTTGTCCAAGCGCCCGTCGAGGGCCGCCCCGCCCTCCGCGCGGAGGCACACGTAGCCCTGAGGGTGCGGGGCCGCAACGTCCATCAGCTACACGGGCCAGATGTCGACCGATGCCGACTCGATGACCGCCGGGTTCTCTTCCCGAGGGTTGTCGCGGGCGTCGCGCGGCAGAGCGACGATCGTCTCCACCACGTCCATCCCTTCGACGACCTGGCCGTAAACCGAATATTGCCCGTCGAGGTGCGGAGACGTCTTGTGCATCAGAAAGAACTGACTCCCCGCGGAGTCCGGGTCGTTGGTGCGGGCCGCGCTGAGGATTCCCGGGGTGTGGGGGATCTCGTTGAACTCGGCGGGAAGCGTGTAGCCGGGGCCGCCGGTTCCGTGGCGCGAGCGATCGGCGGACTTCGAGTTCGGATCGCCCCCCTGGATCATGAACCCAGGGATCACGCGATGGAAACGCACCCCGTCGTAGTAGCCATCCCGGCAGAGCTTCTTGAAAGCCTCCGCGTGCTTCGGGGCCTCGTCGGAGAAGAACTTGAGCACGAGTCGCCCGTGGTTGGTCTGCAAAATGGCGACCTCTTCACCGGCCTGCGGTGGGGTCGCGCCAGGGGCGGCTGTCGGTCCGAGTTCGACGTTCACTTCACTCATTGCGAGGGTTTACCCGGCAAGCAGCCCCACGCGCTTGACGAGAACGGTGTCGATCGGAGGAGGAGGTTAGCGGTCGAGTTCGGCGTTGTCTGCTGCGACGCGGGCATTCGACGCGGTCTGCACGGTGTGCGCGGTGTCGATGTCGCGGCGCACCACGCCCGGCTTCGCATCGGGCCCACCCACCGTCACGGTTTCCGACGGGCCGCACGAAATCGCGGAGACCGCCATCAAGAGACCCAACAAGACTTGGATTCGGGGCATGAGTGCACCTCCATGGGAGTTGTTCCACGGAAGCGCCCCCGTATCACATCTCCGGGATCGGGGATCAGGGATCGGGGATCAGCCCGACCAAGGCAATCGCGCACACCACCCTCTTCATCGCAAGCCTCCCTTGAAGGGCACCGTGCCTCGAGGCAGGGGAACGGACACCTTGACCACGGGGTAGGCGTCGCCCTCGGACATCGGCGCCTCGAGGAAGCCCCAAGCTGCGGCTCCATCCAGACTCTCCGGCTCAAGGATATGGAACACCAGCACGCCGAGGGGCTGTGCGGTCCGCACCACGAAATCCCCCTTTGCGAACGGGACCGTCGCCGCCACGAACGTGCCCTCGAGCCTTAGCAGACGGTGCCCTTGGAACGGCGAGGCGTCCTGGGCGCGCTCGGTGATGCGGAACGTCCTGGCCGGGGCGTCCCAACGCGCGCCGAGCGTTTCCACGCGAATGCCATGGCGCACCAGCAGCTCTGCGGTGCGCACCTCGCTCGCGGAAAACACATAGGCCCCGGGGAACGCAGCCGTCCGCGACGACTGGAAGCGGTCGAAGATGGGCATCTCGATGGGCTCGGTTTCCGTGATGGGGCCCGTGCGGCGCGGCGCGGGGGGCGCGGCGGGCTTCTCGATGAGCACCGCCTCCCTCCCGCGCTGCGCCAGTTCGAAGCGCACGCCCAGGGCCGGGGCCTTGGCGGGATTCTTTCCCCACGCGACGGCACGTGCGTCGGCGTCCTTGCTCAGCTTGATGACCTTGGGCGCGTTCGCGGCAAGTTGCTTGAGCACCTCGTCCACAAAATGCACCGTGTCGATCACCCTTTGGCGGAACGGAACATACACCATGGCCTCCGAGAGCACGCAGATCCTGCCGCGCACCCCGCCGTAGTTCGTCACGTATCGCGCCTCCTGGCCGAACGTCTCCCACACCGTGCCATCGGGCCTTCGGGCGCTGTTCCCGTAGTCGAACGTCTCCAGGCCGTACTTCGCCCGCAGCGTCGCGCGCACGTCCACCAATAGGCGGTCGCGGGTGTACGCCATGACGTCCGCGTCGGTGTTGGGATTGATCGTTGGGGAGTAGGTCAGCCCATACCCGTGGCGCGTGCCGTCGGTGGTGTGCAAATCCATGACCGCGTCGGGGTTCCACTTGCCGTACACGTACTCGAGCACCCCGCGCATTTCGGGAGACTCGGCCTTGATGCAGTCGCGGTTGAGATCGAGCCCCGCGCCGTTAGCCCGAACCCCCACCTCGTCCGGGCCACCCTGCCCGGGCCGGTTGCGCGACCCGGGGCCAAACTTCTCGTTGCCGTCGGCGTTGTAGATCGGCGCGACGACCAGCACCATCTTGTCGAGCAATCCTTTGGGGTCTTGCGACACGCTGCGCAGGAGCATCTGGGCGGCCTCCTTGCCCTCGACCTCTACCGCGTGGATGTTAGCCTGTACGTACACCACGATCTTCCCGGCTTTGTGGGCCTCCTCTGGCGAGCCAACCATGGGCCGCGCGGCAACGACCAAGGGCATGCGCCGCCCCTCGACCGACGTGCCCATCCAACCCACGCGCACGGGCGCACCACGCTTTTCCAGGGCTTGGATGAACGCCACGACGTCGTCGTAGTGCGAGGTCTCGCCATACTCCGTGCGCTCCGCCCGGGTCTGCGGCCACGGGTCTTGCGGCGTCATCGCAACGGCGAACAGGGCAGCAAAGAGGACCATGTCGGCATTATGCCCCCTCACCCCCAATTGAATGAGGGAGGGCCCCGCCCCACCGTGAGCCCGCCCCTACCCGGCGACGGCTTCCAGTTCGGCCAACTTCCCTTCGATCAGCGCCACGGCGTCGAAAAGCGTGGCGGAGTCGAAGGCAAAGCGCGCGCCCGCGGCGGCGAACAGCCCCGGCAGGGGGCGCGTGCCTCCGAGCGAGAGCATGTGGCGGTACGCGCGCACCGCGCCGTCGGGGTCGGCGAGCGAGTTACGCCACACCTGCAGCGCACCCAAGGACGCCATGCCGTACTCCACGTAGTAGAACGGCACCTGGAAGATGTGGAGCTTGCGCTGCCAACCCATCGCACACTCGAACTCGAGGCCGGACCAGTCCACGCCCGGCATGAAACGAGCCCACAACTCCAACCATTTGGCCTCGCACGAGCCCGCAACGGCCCCTTCGGAGGGGTTCTCATACCCCCAGTGTTGGAACGCGTCCACGACGGCCATGTACGGCCAAAACAGCAATTGTCGCTCGAGATGACTGATGCGGGCGCGGGCAGCCTCCGCGGGGGAGTAGAAGCCCGCCCCGGGGTCGGCCAGATAGGGTCCTGCGAGCAACTCCATCGACATCGACGCGACCTCGGCGATCTCCGACGTGTACGCCAACTGCTGAATGTATGGCAGGTGGGCGGTCGCGAACACGTGAAACGCGTGTCCCGCCTCGTGAAGCAGCGTCTGCACGTCGTCGTGGGTGCCGCTTGCGTTCATGAACACGTACGGCTTGTGCGCCACGTCGAAGTTCGTGCAGAAACCGCCGGGCGCCTTGTTCTTGCGGCTGTCGAGGTCGAGGAGACCGTCCTCGTCCATCGAACGGAACTCGCGGCCCAGATCGGAATCCACCCTCGAAAGGATCGCGGCGCACCCGCCGGTGAGTTGGCGCGCGTCGGAAAACGGCCGAAGGGGCGGCTGGCCGGAGGTGTCCACCTCCAGATCCCACGGCCGCAGCCGGTCAAGCGCCAACGCCACGCGCCTTCGCTCGAGCAGGCGCGCGGCCGCGGGCACGGCGACCTCTTCGATGGCCGTGTGAAACCTCTTACAGTCGTCTGGGGAGTAGTCGAAGCGCAGCAGTTCGAGCCACTTGAACTCGCGATACGACGGGCAGCCCGCGTTCTTGGCGATGCGCCCACGCAGAGCGAACAACTCGGACCACAGGCTGTTCAGCGCCTCGCGGTCTGCGGCCTTTCGCCCGGCCATGAGCCGCCACGCCCGCTCGCGCACCTGGCGGTCGGGGTCCTCGAGGTACGGGGCGAGCCGATCGATGGGAATCTCGGCGCCATCCCACTCCACCGTCTGGTCGCCGAGGATTTGGTCGTACCGTGTGCCCAGCTTCAACTCTTCGGCCTGCAGGCTCACGTTTTGCTCGCGGAACAGGTTCGCCTCGCATCGCATGTTGCGCAAAGGCACCTCGAACCCCACGGGACTGAGTCCGCTGTCCAAGAGCTTGGCCTTGAGGCGCTGCCCCGCCTTGTGGGCCTCCTGGTAAACGCCGTCCAGAAACGCGTCGAGACTCGCGGACGCTTCCCCATCGGCGGTGTTCATGACGGTCGCCACGTACAGTCGCTGCTCGGTCTCCGAGATGCGCTCGGCCACGCGCGACCAGTCGGCAAGCCACTGTGCGACGTTCGCGGCGTCGATCGACCGCGCCTCCAACTCGGCGAAGTGTGGGGTCCAATCCTCCCAAGCCAGCCGCATGAAGAGATCGGGGAGAACCGGAAGCGTCGGAATCATCGCCCCATTATCGCGAATCGGCTTGGCAAATGCACGGTGTGCCCGCACCGGGGCTGGAACGTCTATGATGCATACCGTATGAGTGCCACCGTTCTTCTGTCCATGCTCGCCCTGTCAGGGGCCCAAGTTCCCTCGGTGGACGCCGTGCTGCACAGCGTGCGCACGGCCCTTCGAAGCGACCTCGCCGCGTCGCTCGACCACGACCTGCAGGCGACGGGCTCCGCGGTGCTCTTCGGCGAAAAGGGCGTGTACGAGATGATGTTCGCGCCCAACGGCTCTTTTGTCGAGCGTGTCGACGGCCCGCTTGGCATGTCCCGTGGATTCGACGGCACGCTCGCTTGGGAGGCGGACTGGTCCGGAGCGACCCGCACCCTCGCCCTGAAGGACCGCGAATTGACCCTCGCGGAGTTCGCGATCCACAGCGGCCGCTGGCTCGATCCCAAGGGAATGTTCGACATCTCCGTCGATTCCAAGGCAACCAACGCAAGCACGCTTCGGCTCCAACTCAAGGTGCGCGGTGGCATCCACCGGCCCACGCTGGACATCGACCGACGGAGCTGGTTGCCGCTGAAGAGCGTGCATGTGGACAGTGCCGGCGAGGCGATCACGAAGTTCGCCGATTGGCGCATGACCGATGCGGGGAAGCTTCCGTTCTCGATCACCTCGAGCGAGGGCGGGCTCACCAACACCGTCACGTTGTCCAAGGTGGGCAAAGCGCCCACGTTCATCCGCAGCCCCTACACCAAACCGTCGTGGCGCCCCACAGACACGCGGTTTGACCCGACCCGTCCAGAGGCCGTGGAGATGAAGCGGGCGTTCACGGGCCACATCCTCGTCCACCCGCTCGTGGACGGCCAGGACGTGGGCTGGTTCATTCTCGACAGCGGCGCCGGGTCGATGGTGATCGACCCCAAGGTTGCGGACGCGCTGGGCATGCCCAAGGTCGGCGAGATTCCGGTCGTGGGTGTGGGAGGGGTGCTGAAGGGTGAGTTCCGAATCGGCCGCGCGTTTGCGCTTGGATCCGTGACAGTCTCAGACCTTAAATATGTGGAGATCGACCTGGCTCAGATCTCGGCGATCTTCCAAACCAAGGTCGCAGGAATCGCGGGATACGACATCTTCCGCAGGGCCATCGTGTCGCTCGACCTCACCGCGAAGACCCTCGCGATCGACGACCCGGCCCGATTCAAGCTCGAGCGCGGCGACTGGGTGAAACTTGCGCTCGACGGAAAGCACCCGGTCGTCGAAGCGCGGTACGAGGGCGACAGGACGGCGATGTTCCGCATCGACACGGGAGCATCGGGCACCGTGACGTTCGGTGGTGAGACCGCCCGGAACCTCGCCAAGGGCCGCGAAACGAAGTCGCTGATGCTGGGCGGAGTGGGCGGCATGATCTCCGCCAAGCAGGGTGCCCTCGATTGGTTCCTGCTCGCCGGGCACCGCTTCGAGAAGCCGCAGGTCACGTTCATGACCGGCGAGGGGAACGCCCTGGCCAACGAGTTCCTCGCCGGAAACATCGGCCAGGACTTCCTGATGCCGTTCAAGTTGGTGTTCGACTACGGCGCCGAGAGAATCGCGTTCGTGCCCAATGGGCGACCACAACCCCCCGCGAGCCGGCCGAGTCCGCTGTTGCCCGGGTGACACCTCCCGTAACGTCGGGAGCCCACAATCGTCCCAAAGATATGAAACTCCTTGCCCTTCTCCTCGTGGGCTCGCTCGGGGCCGTGGGCGTCGCGCAGACGCTGCCCCGGCGCACGCCCATACCCGTCCGCATGGAGATTCGCCACGCGGATCCGTGGTACGTCAAGGGCATTCTCGAGGGTCAATCCCTCGTGTCGCCCGAACTCAGCACCGTGTTCGGGTTCATGGGATTCCCCCCCTCAACCGGAGATGCGGTGAACTCGCTGTTCAAGGGAGGCAGGCTCGTGGTGAATCCGACCGACAACAGCCTGTGGTTCTTCCCCGATTGGGGCGTCTCGACGCGCTGAGCGCCGCTACCGCGATCGGCCGGTGGGGAGGTGCGGCTCTGATGCATCACCCTGTTCTTTGAGGTTGATGACCACAACCACGCGGTACTCCCCGCGGCGTTGCTTCGTGACCTGGGGATGCGAACCCACCAGCAGCGACTGGCTTGCCAAAACGAGTTGGGAGCCCTCGATCAACCACTTCTTCGCCTCACCCATGTCGACCTTGATGTCGAAATCCACCAGCGTGGAGGGACCTCGGGCGTCCAGGGTGCCCTCGACCTCGACACGCCACTTCGAGGGTGGCGCCTTGGCCGGGACGGACTGTGGACCGGCTACGGACCGAAACAAAGACCCCGAGAGGTTCGTGACGACCTGGGTGGTGATCGCAACGGCCTTCCCACTCTTGACAAGCCCCCGCATCTGGTCCTGAAAACCGTTGCCGCTGATGCACCCCACCCCGGCGGCGGAGAACGAACCCGCCATACCGTCCACGACGCTCACGCGGCTCGCCGTGTACCGCACCCGTGTGGTGACCGGGACTGCGTAGACCTCGACCGAAACCAAAAACATCCGCGGCTCGGAGGCGACAGACTGGCTGGCGGCAGGCCAAAGGGCAAGCGACATGGCCCAAAAGCAGGCGAACGCCCTTCCCCTCCCCAAAACCAGCCCCCGGCCGGTGATGAGGGTGGGGCCACGGCCGGCCCCCGTGCCGCCCGCTTGTGTGGG
>CAYJMZ010000002.1:21790-24221 GCA_964370995.1 uncultured Fimbriimonadaceae bacterium
TCACGATCATGAGTCTAGCCCAACGCACTCCCCCAGTCAACCCCCTTTGTCTAGCGAAATACATATGACACAGCGAGACAACGGCTAATTGGGAAAGCGTTCGAATCGGATTATCGGCGCGGTGTCGATTCGATCTCAGTGTCCACCTGCACTTTTCTAGCTGCAACCGCTCGTCTCGCCGCACGTGTCGCACTTAAGGCACACGCCGTTGCGGACCATTGTGAAGGAGCCGCAGTTGGTGCAGGAGTCTCCCTCGTAGCCTTTGAGCCTGGCCTGCCGCATCTTCTCGTCCCGTTCCGAGAGCTTGCGGGCGGGTGAGGCCACGGCGGCGGTTTGATGCGCGCGCTGCTCCTGTTCCAGTTGGTACGTCGGGCTCCCCGCTGCGGCCGATTTGCCCTCGAAGGGGAGCGTGTCCTGCTCGGCGATCTTGAACCCCTTGGCGGTGTGCTCGTCGTGGGCCACCCCCGGGGCGATGCCCTCGAGCTCACCCTGCTCCTCCTCATCGTCGTAGTCGGGGCCCTGGGAAGGCGTGCCCAAGGCATCCCCCCGCAGATCTTCGGGCTTGACCTGCACGAGGTCCGTGCGCCCCAGATAGGACAACGCCAGTTCGCGGAACATGTAGTCGATCACCGACGTGCTCATCTTGATGTTCTCATGCCCTTGGACCGATCCGTTCGGCTCAAAGCGCGTGAACACGAACGCCTCGACGAACTCCTCGAGGGGCACCCCATATTGGAGCCCCAGCGAGATCGAGATCGCAAAGCAGTTCATCAGCGACCGGAACGCCGCACCCTCGCGGTGCATGTCCACGAAGATCTCGCCCAGCGACCCATCCTCGAACTCGCCGGTTCGCAGGTAGATCTTGTGCCCGCCAACGCGCGCCTTCTGCGTGTACCCCGTGCGCCTGCTCGGCATGATTCGCCGCTTGGCCAAATAGCGGTACACCAACGTGTGTGCGGCCTCCATCGCCGGGGCAAGGGGCGTCTGTTCTTCCTGCCCATCGTCGAGAGACGCCTCCAGAATCGCCGCAGCGGCATCGTCGCTCGACGAGTTGAGGGGCTGACTCAGCTTGCTGCCGTCTCGGTAGAGGGCGTTGGCCTTCAGTCCGAGTTTCCAGCTCAGCAGGTACGCGGCGTTGATGTCCTCGAGGGCCGCTTCGCCCGGGAGGTTGATCGTCTTGCTGATCGCGCCCGAAAGGAACGGCTGGGCAGCGGCCATCATGCGGATGTGGCCCTCGGCGGAGATGAAGCGCCGCCCCTTCCCTCCACAACGATTGGCGCAGTCGAACACCGCGAGGTGCTCGGTCTTCAGATGCGGGGCGCCCTCGACGGTCATCGTGCCGCACACGTACTCGTTGGCGGCATCGATCTGGGCCTTGGTGAACCCAATATCGGTGAGCAGATCAAACGACCAGTCGTTCATCCGCTCGTCGGTGATGTGCAGCACATCGCGACAAAACGCCTCGCCCAGCGTGAACTTGTTGAACGCGAACGAGATCTCGAACGCGTTGACCAGGGCAGCCTCGACCCTTTCGAGCGCCTCGGGGGTGAACCCCTTGGCCGCCAGGGTCTTCGGGTTGATGTGCGGGGCGCCCATCAGCGTGTTTTGCCCCACGCAGTAACCCACGATGTCCGCGGTTTGCTCGCGCGTGTAACCCAGCGTGCTGAGGGCGACGGGGATCGACTGGTTGATGATCTTGAAGTACCCGCCGCCGGCGAGCTTCTTGAACTTCACAAGGGCGAAATCCGGCTCGACGCCGGTCGTGTCGCAATCCATGAGAAGCCCGATGGTGCCGGTCGGCGCCAGCACGGTGACCTGCGCGTTGCGGAACCCGTGGCGCTCCCCAAGGTCCACCGCGCGGTCCCACGCCTCTCTTGCGGCCTTGAGCATCTCGGTCGGACACTCGTCGGGATCGATGCCGACCGGCAGGATGCTGAGCGCCTCGTACTGGTCGCGCTGGGCGTTGTACGCGGCGCGGCGGTGATTGCGGACCACCCGCAGCATGGGCTCGCGGTTGCGCTCGTAGCCCGGGAAGGGGCCGAGTTCGCCGGCCATCTCGGCGCTCGCAGCATAGGCGTCTCCCCCGAGGACCGACGTGAGGGCGCCAGCGATGGCGCGTCCCTGCGCACTGTCGTAGGGGATCGCCATCTGCATCAGGAGCGCGCCGAGGTTGGCGTATCCGAGCCCCAGGGTGCGGAAGTCGTAGCTCAGCTGCGCGATCTCGGGGCTGGGGAACTGCGCCATCAGCACGCTGATCTCAAGAACGATGGTCCACAGCCTAATCGTGTGGCGGTAGCCGACGAGGTCGAACGCGCCGGTCTTGGGGTCGAGGAACTTGATGAGGTTGATCGAGGCGAGGTTGCACGCCGTGTCGTCGAGGAACATGTACTCGCTGCACGGGTTGCTCGCGTTGATGCGGCCGTCGTTGGGG
>CAYJMZ010000003.1:0-23252 GCA_964370995.1 uncultured Fimbriimonadaceae bacterium
GGTCGAGACGAGGGGGCTCGAACCCATCAAGTGCCCAAGCGGCCCGGGTCTGCCAGAATCTCCTCCAGTGGAAACGATGCGAATCGCCGTTTTGGGATGTGGTCTGGTGGGTGGGCCGATGGCCGAGGATCTGGCCAAGGAGCCGGGGTTCTCGGTCAGGATCGCCGACCGTAGCTCCGAGGCCCTCCAGAAAGTGCGGGGCAGAGCGCCGGTGGAGACCGTTCAGGCTGATTTGAGCTCTGCCGGCGAGGTTCGCAAGGCCATCGCGGACTGCGATTTGGTCGTGAGCGCCGTGCCGGGCAGCTTGGGATTCAACGCCCTCCAGACGGTCATCGAGGCCGGCAAGACGGTCGTGGACATCGCGTTCTTCCCCGAAGACCCGTTCGACCTGGACACGCTCGCCAAACGAAACGACGTGACCGCGATTGTGGACTGCGGCGTCATGCCCGGCATGGGAAGCATCTTGGCCGCGCACGCGGCGAGCCAGCTCGACGAAACCGACGAGCTGGTCATTTACGTCGGGGGCCTGCCCGTCGAAAGGGAGTGGCCGTTCGAATACAAGGCCGTGTTCTCACCCGCCGACGTGATCGAGGAGTACGTGCGGCCCGCGCGGTTCATCGAGTTCGGGCAGGTCGTCACCCGTCCCGCGCTCTCAGACCCCGAGTACATCGAGTTCCCGGGGGTCGGCACGCTCGAGGCGTTCAACACCGACGGCCTTCGCACGATGCTGACCACCATCCCGGCCACGAATATGAAGGAGAAGACCCTGCGCTATCCGGGCCACATCGAGAAGATGGCGGTGTTTCGAAAGTGCGGGTTCTTCAGCACCGAAGAGATCGAGATCAAAGGCATTCGAATCTCTCCCCTGGAGTTCACGTCGCGCGTGCTGTTTCCCTGTTGGCAACTGAAGGAGGGTGAGGCCGATCTGACGGTCATGAAGGTCCTCGTGCGCGGTCGGCGAGGCGGCCAGGAGCGGTCGTTCGAATACGATCTGCTCGACCGATACGACCCCGAAAGCGGGGTGATCTCGATGGCGCGGACGACCGGCTACACGGCCACCGCAGCGCTGAGGATGCTCCACGCGGGCCTCTACGCACGCAAAGGGATTTCGGCGCCCGAGTTCATCGGTCGGCAACCCGAATGCGTCGAGTTCCTGCTGGCACGGCTTGCCGAGCGCGGGGTCCGCTACCAGACGACGCTCAGCTGATGGACAGGGCAACCCCGAAGTTGCGCTTGCTCGCCCGGGAGCAGATCAAGCGCGTTCACGAAACCTCGCTGCAGATTCTGGCCTCGACCGGCGTTCGAATCGACTCCGAGGCCGCCATCGAAAGGCTGGTGCGAGCTGGGGGCCGAACGGTCGGAGGGGGAAGGGTCCTGATCGATGGCGGCCTCGTGGATTGGGCGCTTGACGCGGTGCCCAAGAGCGTCGAGGTCTTCGACCGGCTTGGCGAGCCCGCGTTCGTCCTGGGATCCGAAGACGGCACCACGCGATTCGGCGTCGGGGTGACCAACCTGTTCTATCAGAATCCCGAGGATGACGCGGTCGTGCCCTTCACGCGCGAGCATCTGGCCAGTTCGGTCCGACTCGCCCACGCCCTGTTCGGATACGATCTGGTGTCGACAATCGGGTGTCCGCGGGACGTTTCCGACGAACATCGGGACCTGGTCGCGACCCTCGAGATGGCCGCCAACACCACGAAACCGCTCCTCGTGCTCGTCGTCGATGACAAGCAGGTTGGGCCGGTGCTTGACCTGCTCGCCCACGTTTGCCCGCTGCTCGATTCAAAGCCTTGCGCGATGCTCTATGTGAACCCCGCGACACCGCTCGCGTTCGGTCCGGGAACCGTGGCGAGGATGGACGCGGCGATCTCCCGGGGGCTCCCGCTGGTGTTCTCGAGCTACGGCATGGCCGGAGCGTCTACGCCAATCACGTCTGCCGGCACCCTCGCTCTCTTGAACGCCGAACTGCTCGCCGGCCTGGTGCTGGGACAGGTGACGAAACCCGGCACGCCGATGGTTCTGGGCAGCCTGCCTGCCGCGTTCGACATGTCGGGGATGGGGAGCCTGTACACCCCTCACTCGTTTCTTGCGAACCTGGCCTGCGCGGAGACGATGGCCCACTACGGCATCCCCCATTGCGGGACCTCGGGCAGCGGCATCGGATGGGGCGCGGATCTGCCGGCGGCCGCCAACCTCTGGCTCAACCACGCCACATCGTGCCTGGGCGGGGCCGGAATCGCGCCCTTCGTGGGAGGCAACTTCGACTCCCTGGTGTTCTCGCCAACGACGGTGGTCTATTCGGATTGGGTGATCGCGCAGTGTCGGAGCTTTGCCTCGGGGATCGACCTTTCGGACCTTGCGGGGCTCGTGGAGGAATCCGCGGCGGTGGGCCCCGGCGGCGACTTCCTGACCACCCCATCGACTCTCGGCAGGTTTCGCGAGTTCGGAGCGGACGGCTCGATCTGGCCAAACCTATCGTTGGAGCGGTGGCGCCAAGCGGGCCAACCCGAGGCGCTCGACATCTTGCGGCGGCGCACCCGTGACCTGATCAAAACGGCCCTCCCGCCTGCCGACCACGACGAACTGCTCGCACGATGCGTCTGACCGGGCGACCCTCCTCACAGGCGCCGCGGTTGGAGGTCGAGAGCTTCTCGCTCGCCGTGTGGAACCCCCTCCGGGGTTCGGGGGTTGGGGGCGCGATCCAGGTCCAGGGGTGTCGCTTCGCTCAACCCCTGGCTAGATTCTGGAACCCCTCCGGGGTTCGGGCCCGTGCCCGTTGTGGGAGCCTTGGAATGCCGCTGGAAACGACCCCGGAGGGGTCCGTGGAACATAGCCAGGGGTTGAGCGGAGCGACACCCCTGGTCCATTCGTTTGGTTTGGGAGCACCCCGGAGGGGTGCCACATCCCACTCCGATCCCCCGAATCCATCGCACCCTTACGGCACCACTTCGAACAGCAGACCCGAACGGAACTGCTCGACCGGACGTATCTGGCCGCCTCGCACGGCATCCGCGAGGAGCACCTTCCACCTCGTTTGAAACTGCGCAAACAACCCAGCGCGCTCGGCGTCCGTGAGCGGAGTGGCGTCGCCGAGGCCCATGGAGGCGAGCCAATGGGGCACAAACGCGGGGTCGGCCACCACGGGGCTGAGGCTCACGTACACGTGCGTCATGCCCATGCGCCGAAGGGCGGCGGCGTACTCGGCGCCAGTGCTGTGCGACGCGTAAGGGATCTCGCTGGAGTGGCCGGGGTTGGCCCAGAAGTAGGGCACGTCCAGAAGCGAGCCGAACACCTCGTCGTAGAGCGCCACCTTGCCACCCTTCACGACGTCGTTGATGCGCTGGGCAGGCTTGAAGAACGGCACGCGGCGAGTCAAGAAGGTGTCGGCGGACACCGAGCCGAACAGCACGGAAAGCCGCGGAAGCACCAGCAGGTTCTCCGTGAGCCAAAGCGCGTACCCCGCCTGAAGCGCCAGCAGACCCGCCAGCAGGGGGCCCGCGCGCAGACGCACCACCGCCCCGCCCGCCATGATCGCCAACGGCACGCCCAGCGTCACGATGTAGCGGCTCTGCTGGCTTAGCACGAACCAGATGCCCATGCTCAACAGCACACCCGCAAGCACCGCGCCCTCCAAGGTCCGCCCTCGGCGCCGACCCGCAAACGCCCAAAGCAGCGCCGTCGCGAGAAACCCGGCCCCCAACGTGCCCAACGGGTACTGCCCTAGGTTGATGAAGGGCCTCGGCTCGATCGCCAGCCCCGCCACCCCACGCCCAAACTGCTTCAGATCGCGGCCCACGCCAAAGCTCTGCTGCTCGTCGCGGTACACATCCGCCTGGGATTGAGACCAGTTCTTGCCCCCAAACCTCTCAAAATAGAACGGGAACACGGGATTGCCGGTCCAAGCCACGTTCTTGACGTACCACCCGCCACCGATCACGAGGGCCAACGTGGTCATCAGAGCCACCGCGCGCGCACCTTGCACCCAGGCGCGGCCCAGCACGCACGCCCCACCGACGACGAGCCCGGCCACCGCCAGCGTCTGGAGGCCCGTGTACTTGGAGCCCACACCCAGCCCAAGGCCGATGCCCGCCAGCACGAGCCACCCAAGGTCCTCGCGCTCCTCGAGCCAGCGCGCGGCAAACCACAGGCCCAGTCCCGCGAACAGCCCGTGCCCCACGTCGATGTAGGCGGTCCCGCTTTCCCACAGCACCACCGGCATCGCGGCAAACGCCAGGGCGGCCCACCAGCCCGCGCGCTCTCCATACCGCTGACGTGCGAGGCCAAATAGTGTGATCAACCCCAACCCCAAGACCGCGACAGAGAACGCCTTGGCGCCCGCCTGTCCGCCCCACGCCAGGCCCCACACGTACAGCAGGTCGATCGCCCCGGGAAAGTTGGAGTGGTGAATGAAGCTGACGTACGTGATGCGCCCCTCGGCGAGCCACAACTTCGCGAGCGCGAGGTGGTACGCCAGAGAGTCCCAGTCGAGCATATCGCTCGGGGTCGCCGCGCACACCAGCGCGAACAGCAGCGCCAAGGCAAGCGCACCGGCAAACGCCCACTCCCAACCTCGGAGGGCCTGCGGCCGGTCGACCCCCGCCCGCCGCCACAAGGCCCAAGCCCCGTAAGCCGCGCACGCCAGAGGCAGCACAATCCCCCAGCGCAGACCCCCCGGTAGGAGCCCCACCGCCAGCGTCGCGGTGCCCACGGCACCCAGGCCGAACAGTCCGCCCACGCCCCACGCCGCCGCGGGGTCCAGCCGATCGAGCCAGCGGGCAAGCGCCGCACGACCCGCCCCCGCGATCAAGGCGCCAAACAGCAGCGTGGCCAGCGCACCGAGCATGCGCCAAGTATGTCCCGCCAACCGGGGGTATCGTGCCCGCGTGGGACGCTACTTGCGCGTGTATCGCGCCTTCTTCAGCAGTGCGCTGATTCGCGAGACGGAGTTTCGTGCAAATTTCTTCGCTAAAGTTGGCGAAAACCTGGTGTGGATGACGTTCTTCGTGATGATCGTGCTGGTGATCTACCGCAACACGGATTCGGTGGCGGGCTGGTCTCGAGGCGACGCGTTCATCCTGGTGGCCACGTGCTTTCTGCTCGAGGCGATGCACTCCGCGTTGTTCATGTCCCTCTTGGAGATCCCCGAGCAGATCCGACAGGGCACGCTGGACTTCGTGCTGGTCAAGCCGGTCGATCCGCAATTCTGGGTGTCTACCCGCCGCTTCAACTTCAGCCAGGGAGGCACGTTGATCGCCGGCGTCGCGATGGTGACAATCGGGATCGTGCAGACCGGACTCCACCCCGACGCCGCACAGTGGAGCGCCTACGCCCTAGGTGTGATGAGCGCCCTCGCGCTGTTCTACTCGCTCAACCTGTGCCTGATGACGCTGGGTATCTGGCTCGTGCGGGTTGACAACCTCTGGGTGCTCGGCGAATCGGTGCTCCAAGTGGCACGCTTCCCCCTCGACATCTTCCAATTGTCCTTGCGCCGCCTGCTCACCTATGCGTTTCCCCTCGGGTTCCTCGCCACGGTGCCCACCCGCCAACTCACCCAGGGCCTCGACGCCACGATGGTCGCGGTTGGTGTGATCTACGCGATCGTGGCCCTCGTCGGAGCACGCATCTTCTGGCGCTTCGCTCTGACACGGTACCAGAGCGCCTCCAGCTGAGGCAAGTGTTGAGTGTTAAGTGTTAAGTGTTAAGTGTTAAGACCGGACCGAATCTCCTCAACACTCAACACTCAACACTCAACACTCTCTTCCTCAAAAATCCCGGCCCGTGCCGCCGCCGATCGATTGCCCGCGCCGGCCGGTTCCGAAGGGGGTATCGAACGGGAAGGCCTTCAATCGGATGAAGAACTGGATCTCGCGCCCGGAGCGGAAGCCCAGGGGGTTGTCGATGATCTGCAGCACCGCTTCGGCGCAGTGGAGGTCGTACCGGAAGTCGAAGTGGCGCGCCTCGAACTGCTTCAAGTAGCCGTTGTACACGAGGTCGGTGCTGGCCCGAAGGCGGCCCCACTTGAGGTCGAGCACCGACAGCCCGACCTGGCCCCAGGTGTGGCGGATCCCGTCGTAACGCGCGGTGGCCCGCACAAACGTGGCCCCGGGCTTGTACGCGAGGTCCATGCGGATGTTGCTCCACCCTTGCTGAAACGTGTCGTACGTCGAGAACGCCCGGAACAGCAGCCACTTCGACGGCTCGAACTCCGCGCGGACCCCCACGCTCTGCCACGGGGTCGAGGCAAGCTGCTGATCGAGAAGGTCGTAGCCGGTCTGTGCGCCCAGCAGAACAGAGCGCGCAGGCCGGTAGTTCACATCGAGCCCGAGCTGGTGGTACTCGCCCGAACGGTCGATCTGGAGGGGTGAGAACCCGAACGGGCGCAGGTAGTTGTAACGCAGGTTGACGCCCGTGTCGGATCCCAGCTTGTACCGCACGTTGGCGCCCATCCCCACCACGTACTGTGCTGTGTCGTCGCTATAAATGCCCTGCTTGAAGCGGCCGTCCACATCCGCCGTGAGCCGCTTCTTGCTGGCATCGGGGCGCTGGAACGCGAATTCGAACGCCCCCCGTGAAAGCCGGTCCCGGCTTCGCGCATCCACGTACTCGCCCATCGAAAGCTGCGTCTGGAACGGAAAGCCCAGGCCGGTCCCCTTCGGCCCAAAGAGTTGCTGCGAGGTGCTCTTGAGCGTGAACACCGGCGTGCGGTCGGAGGCCGAGAAGAAGTTGGTGGTCTCGCCCACCGGAATGCTGCGCACGTACTCCAGTTCGGCGGTGGCCCGCGTCAAGTCCTGAGTGCCCCGGAACCGCACGTCGAGCTGCTCGCGTTCGGTGGGAGTGCCCGATGAGAACGAGCTCTGGTTGGCCACCAGGTTGGCATCGAGCGTGGTGCGCAGGGCGCGCGACCACGTGCGCTGGTCCGACAGAGAGGTCGAGCTCATGCCATACGAGAACCCTGGGGACTCGTTGCTGGAGCGCTGGTAGGAAAGCCGCGTGGTTGAACCACCTCCCTGCTGATACAGGAGGCTCCCGCGCGTGCTGAGTTGGGTGCCGTCGGGCGAGGAGAGGTAGTTGTGCCGACGGTATTCGTTGGACACGTCCAGAGTCAGGGGGCCGAACTTCTGGCGGTGCTGATTCGACGCGTCGATCGTGCCCGGCCCGCCGGTGATCCCGAAGAGCTTGATCGAGCCCGAAGTGCCTGCGTGGTCGTACTGGTAGTCTCCGCCCAGCCCGCCGCCCAGTTTCGAGTAGTAATCCACCCGCGCGTCGAGCGTGGTGCTCGACGACCGAAGCGGCACCCCCGTGTGGGTTTTCACGTACAACCCCTCGTCGCGGCTCTGGCCCACGTCGGGCAGGTACCGGTCCGAGTAATCCTCCAGCGGAATAGAAAGGTAAGGCAACCTAATGATCGTCCTGCCCAGCACCTCGATCCTGACGTCCCGCAGGATTGCGCGCTTGCCGGGCCGGATCACGGATCGCGCCGCGTCGAACGCGTAGTGGGGGTGCTCGAGGTTGCACGTGGTGAAGTAGGAGTCCGACGCGAACGCCTCGTGCTCGGAGCCATACGTCAATTTGCCGCCGAGGTAGAGGTCGTCCAGCATACGCCCCTTCGTAAAGCTCGGGCGCAACTCCGCCTCACCATCGGTTGCCCGGAACGTGCGCTCCTTGAAACGCACCTGGACGGTCTGCCCCGTCACCACGGCGTCGGCGCCGATCAGCCGAACCTTTCCCTCAAGCTGGAACACCTCCGTGTCCAGGTCGCCCTCGACGCGATCTGCGAAGATGTCGTAGCCCCGAAACTGCACGTGCGCGGGCCCTTCGACAACCAACGTCTGCCCGGTGCGGGTCATGCGGCCAGCCTGCAGGACCCGCAGTTCGCGATCCTCGCCCTGGGGCGGTGGCAGCGTGCTGTCCTTCGGGGGCGGACTCGGGAAGCCCTGTGGCTCGTTCGGGTTTCGCTGCGGCGCCGATCGGATCAAACCCCGCTGCTGCAGGACCTTGAGTCCATTGCGCACAAGGCCCCAGCCAGACTGCGCGGGCGCTGCGCCGGCCAGTGCCACCGCAAGGCAGGCGGTCCAGCCCCTCACTCCAGCCTCCTCAAACCCAGCACCCCAAGCGCCACAAACAGTGCATTGGGGAGCCACGCGGCTGCGATCGGGGGCAGCCAGCCATTCTTGCCCACGATCTCCGTCGAAATCACGTGCAGGTTGTAGTAAACAAACACCATGACGATGCTGAGCAACACGCCCACGAACCCACCCCGACGCGCCAATCCGATGGCGAACACCGGCCCCACAAGGGCGAAAACGAGACACGCCACCGGCACCGCATACCGGACTTGGTACGCGACCTCGAGCGACGCCGTGTTGCGCCCAAACTTTCGCTCTTGCTGGATCGCTTCCTCCAGCTGCTTGGCGGTCTGCTCTTCGGGCATCGGATCCAGGAACAGCTGCTCGACGGAAATCGGCTCGTTGATGCGGAAGTCCTTGGCGCGGAACGAGTCCGCCCGATCGCCAACGAACCGCCAGATGCGCGCCTTGGGCAACGTCCAATTGCCTTCGCGGTACCGGCCCTCGTCGGCGAGATAGAAGATCACCTCGCCCACGCGGGGGCGCTCCACAAGCATCACGTTGCTGAGCAGGATCGTGCCCGCCGCGCCTCGGCTCACGGTGCCGATCGACGCCGTGAAGTTGCGCAGGCGAACCGTCACGTTCGACTGAAACTCCGGCCCGGCGCTGAGCAGGGCGACTTGCTGCTCGACCTTGCGCGCCTCCCGCTGGGCGACGGGTACGACGTGTTCCACGAGGTAGAAATTGCCCACCGCGACGACCAGCCCGAACGCCGCCACGGGTGCGACGATGCGCAACAACCTCGCGCCCGCGCCCCGCATCGCGGTCAATTCGGACTCCCGAGCAAGGCGCGAGATCGCCAGAGACGACGCAAGGGCCATGCCCACCGGCAGAGTCATCACCAGATATCCAGGTGTACGGTACATCAAACTCTGCACGATCGCCGACAACGGCACCGACTGCAGTTGGAACGCCTTGAACTGCGCGATCAGCTGGTTGGCCAGGAACATCAGCACCACGGCGAGCGTGCCGATCACAAACGGCACGATCATCTCCGCCAACATGTATCGGTCGAGGCGTTTCACTGGCGGATCTGCCTCCTCGACGGTCGGAACGCGCTCCACAGAAGCCAAAGGACGGCGAGGAGCACGCCGACGATCACGCCGATCGCCCACGCCGGCTCCAGGGACACCGCCGCGGCCGGAATCCCCGCGATTCCCGCAACGGCGGCGATCCACCCCGCCACCAACTTGCCCGCGACACCCCCCACAGCCCACCGACCTTGCGCCCAGTGGAGCAGAAACGGCGCCCGACAATAGCGGCAATAGAGGTCGCCCGGCGGGTTGGACGCCCCACACTCGACACACACGATGGACCGCGACGCACCGGGATACGCCCCCTGCGCCCTCCACAGCCCGATCTGGCGTGCCTCGCCGTCATAGTACGCGCCCGTAAGTCCGCGAAGCGCGGCGTCGCCGATCGCCGCGGCATGGCCCGGCAGGCCACGACTCGCCACGATACGGGCGATGCGCAACCGGGCCCCCACGTTGTCAGGCTTCTGCCCAAGGGCCTCGTAGGCGCGTTCGAGCGCGTCCAGGTCGATCTGCGCCAACTCGCGGGCCGAGAGGGTCGAGCGAAGCACCGGGAACAGGAACACCGTGAGCACGACCGTCGCAAAGAACACGGGAGACAGCGCGGGGTTCGGGGGGTCCAGCGTGAGCGCGCCGAGCGCCATGCCGGCGACCACTCCCGGCAACCCGAAGAGCACCTCGATGTCGCCTTGAATCATCCATTGCACCAACGCAATGACCCAAATGCTGACAGGGATCCACACAAGACATCCGCCGAAGAAAACGAACGGATGCTCCGAGATGCGCTCGAGCATGGCTATGTCTCCGACGTTTCGGAATCGCCCTCCGGTGCGCCCTCGTCGTACCCATCGTCCTTCCCATGGCCCTGCAACGAGAATTTAGGTTCGGTGCCATCCAGGAGGCGGCGGATGTTGGACGCGTGGCGCGAGTACACAAATGCGACGAGCGCCCCATAGGCGACCAGCGCCGGCGTAGAGCGTTCGAACAACACGCCAAATGCGAACATTGCGGTAACCGCCACCAGCGATGACAGGCTCACGTAGCTGCACAAGCCAAACGCCACCAGAAACGTGCCCAATACCGCCAGACCAACTGCCGGGCTGCTTCCGAGCAGTGCACCCAACCCGCTGCTGACGCCCTTGCCACCCCGAAAGCCCAAGAACGGTGACAGGGAGTGGCCCACAACCGCACAAATGCCCGCCACCAGGGCCCAATCCTCCGATCCGGTCCGGCCGCGAACGATCAGCGCGGGAATCATGCTCTTGAGCATGTCCAACACGAACACGACCAGCGCGGGACCCTTGCCAAGGGCACGGTACACGTTGGTCGCCCCGGTGTTGCCGCTACCCAGGGAGAAAAGATCCACCCCATATCGGCGCGCGACCAACACCCCCGAGGGCATCGCGCCCATCGCGTACGCGACCAAGCACCAGACCAGGATTTCGAAACTCATGAGCCCAACCGCCCCAGCCCTTCCTCGTAGATCGTCCGCACCCGCTCGATCACGCGCCCGTGTGCGGCCAGGAACCGGTTGCCGTCCGCGTGTCCCATTGTTCGGGCAAGGGTGTCGAGTTTATCCGGGTTTTCGGGAACGAGATCGTCGGCGATCCCCAGAAGCGCCAATCGGTTGCGAAGTTCGAGCAAATGGGTTCGCGCCTCAAGGAGTTCGGCGAGTTCGACGGCGTTGATGAGACCCGCGGAGCCCAGGGCGCGCAACCGGTCCCCCATGCGCACTTCGCCGCCCACGCGGAGGGCCGTCGGGTAGCGCATCTCGTGAAGGTGGACGAACCACTCGATGTCGCTGAGGCCGCCGTAGCCGAGTTTCACGTTCCGACGGCTCTTGTGCGGCATCACCCGCTCCGTCTCGATCCGCTGCTTCATGGCCACGAGCTCCTGGAGGCGGGGCGGCGTCAGAGGCATCGCGTAGGCGATCCGCGACAGGAGCATCCGCGACTCCTCGGTGCCGGCCACGCGGCGCACGTAGCCCAGTGCGAACCGCTCCCACATCTCCATCCGCTCCAACTCATACACCCGCAACCCCGCGTACGTGCGCACCAGCAACCCCTGACGACCCTCGGGACGCAGGCGCAGATCCACCTCCGGAAACGCTTCGAGGCGCCGCAATCGCCCAAACATCGCCAAGAGCTGCTGCGCCTGCTCCTCGGCCTGCGCCTGCGCAACACCCTCCGGGGCGACGAACACGAGGTCGAGATCCGAGCCGATACTGCAATCGCCCAGGGCGTAACTCCCGGCCGCGACCACGTCGAACTCCGCATAGATTCGGGCCCTGCAGTGGCGCACGCATGCATCCCACAGCGCGGCCAACCGAACGCCCAGGTCCTCGCCCGAGCCCAACGCCCAGCGGGCGGCCAGGGTCGTCCGCGCCGCCCGCATCGCCTTGGCGGCCTCGTCGAGCGGGATCTCCCGGCTCAACGCGTCGATGCGGGCCACCACGTCGTCCAACTCCTCGATCTCCCCGCTCAGGACGCGCTCGGTGAGCGCCGTGGACCGGGCGAGGGCCGACACCAGCGTCGGCGCACCCTCGAGCAACCGGTGCACGCGCCCGAGACTGCCTTCGTTCTCAGATAGCCCGCGGTAGAACGCGTCGCTCTCTTGGAGGGCGTCAATCCAGCCCGCGGCACGATCGCGAAGGGGGCCCAGAGTGCCCAGGACCCACGTGCGGGGCGAGGGCGTGGACTCGACCGGACGAAGGATCGCCCCGTACAGCTTCCGCACCGCCTGACGATGCTCCGACAAGGCCGCGGCCAGCGCGTCCCAGTCCGCAAGCCGCATCATTCGGGCAAGGTGTTGCCGCGCCTCGGGCTGGGAAGGAACGAGGTGCGTCTGCTGGTCGCCCACAATCTGGCACCGGTGCTCGAGCTGCCGCAGGAACGTGTACGCGCCGATCAGGACCTGCGCGTTGGCCCCGTCGATCCGCCCGGCGGTGGCCAGGGCGCGCAACGCGTCGCACGTCGGAGCGGTCCGCACGCTGGCGTCGGCGTGACCGTACACGAGTTGCAGCACCTGGGTGAGGAACTCGATGTCGCGGATGCCCCCGCGGCCCCGCTTGAGGTCCGCGTCGTCCGCCATCTCCTCGATCCGCTCGCGCGTGCGCAGGATCTCGTCGAGCGCGAACTCGCTCAACCGATGGCCAAACGACACGCGCTCGACCATCGCCGCCCAGCGCTCGGCCAGGCCCGGGGGAGCAACCACCGCGCGCGACCGGATGAGGGCCTGCACCTCCCACACCTCCGCATGCAGGTTGTAGTAGGCCTCGACCGAGCGCATGGAAAGCACGATGGGGCCCGCGCCGCCGTAGGGCCGCAGCCTGAGGTCCACGCGGTACAGCGATCCCCTGCCCATCCGCTCGCTCATGGCTCGACCGAGGTGCTCGCAGAACCTCACGACGTGCTTTTCGACATCCTCGTCGAGGTCGTCCACCATCACGTACGCGAGGTCGATGTCCGAGCTGTAGTTCAGCTCGCGGCCGCCCAACTTGCCGAGCGCTGCCACCATCACCGGGCACTCCTTCGGGACCGGCTTCTCGGCGGCGAACGCGGCCCACGTTGTCTCGACGCCCAGCGCGAGCAAGGCGTCGGCCAAGTCCGAGAGGGCGCGCCACACGTCCTCCGGTGGCCAGAGGCCCGCCAGGTCGTTCACCGCGACCGGCAGCATCCACCGTTGCTTGAGGTAACGCAGCCGATCGCGCCGATACGCGTGCGACTCCGCCTGCGTGAGGAGTGCCCTTCCCTCGCGTTCGATGCCCGTCCGGGTGGGCCTTTGAGCCAGGGCCTCGGGATCGGTGATCAACGAGGCGAGTTCCGGGTTCTGGATCAGGGCGTCCGATAGCGGCTGGCTGGAGCCAAGCAGTCCCAGCAGCAACGTCGCAAGCCTCGGGAGGGATGCGAGGTGCTCGAGGTTCGTGCCGGGATTGGAGGTCGCCGACACCCAGCGCTCGAGGTTGGCCAGGGCGGCGTCGGGATCGGGGCACCCCTCAAACGCGCTTGCCCACAACGGGCCGAGGTCGAGATCGGTCAGGGCCTGCAACCGGCGCAGGGTCGTGTTGGCCGCGGTGGGGTCCCGGAACCCGGTCATGGCTTGCGCTTGCCCCGGCGCGCGCGCTCCATCTCGCGCCGTCGCTTGTCCGGACCGCCCTTGGCAAACCAGGGGCACAAGTCGGTCACCGTACACGCCTCGCACCGCGGCAGGGGGGCGCGGCATGTCAGCCTGCCGTGTTGGATCAGCGCGACATGGAACCGGAACGCCAGCGCCCCGGGGACGCGTTCGAGCAGCACGTCGTGCGCCTTGGCCTCGCCGATGCCCTCGGTGATGAGTCCGAGACGCCACGAGACGCGGTACACGTGCGTGTCTACCGGAATGGCGCCCATCCCGAATGCGAAGCACAGCACGATCGACGCGGTCTTGGGTCCCACGCCCGGCAACGACTGGAGCCACGCGCGCGCCTCGGGCATCGGCATTCCGCGCAAGGCCTCCAGGGAGTGCTCCCCCGTTCGCCTCTGGATCTCCTCGAGGCAACCCACAATGCTTCTTGCCTTCTGGTTGGCAAGCCCCGCGTTGCGGATTACGGGGGCGACGGCCTCCCACCCCGCATCCACGATCGCCTGCCACACGGGGAACACTTCACGCAGTCGGGTAAAGGCCGGGAAGCTGTTGGCATCCGCGGTGTGTTGGCTAAGGATGCACGACACCAACTCCTCCATCGGGTCGAACCGGGAGATAAACCGCGGTGCCCCGTAGGCGACCTCCAGCCGCTCCACGAGCGTGCCCACATCGCTGCGCCGCGCCATGCCGTCAGATTACCGACCTGCCGAAGGGCTTCGAGAAAAAAAAGCGGCCGGACCCGAAGATCCGGCCGCCCGATCGCTGCCAAAGAAGGTTACGCCCTCTTGCGGCGGCGCAGAAGAGCCGCTGCGCCGAGGCCGAGCGCCACCATGCTGGCAGGCTCTGGAACCGCCTGGCCATTGATGTAGAACGGAAGGTCCTGCTGAGTTAAAGATCCGGTGTCGACGGCATCGTCCCACGTGCCGGGGGGGCCCGGGTTGTATTGCCTCGCGTTCACGCTGCCGGACGGCTGCACGCTGCCCACTTTTGTGAGCGCTGGCAGCCAAGGGCCTGTAAACGCGGTCGAACCCGCGAGGTCGAAGGTGATCCAGTGCGCCCCGGCGCCCACGAACAGGCTCGAGAAATTCATCGTGACCATCTGGACCTGTCGATTGTCCGCAAGCGGGACCGAGGCGGTTCGATAGATGTCCGTGTACACGGCACTGCCGAACGTGCCCGTGCCGACCACGGCGCCCTCCTCCGTGCCGGATCGGATCTCCATGGTGCCACCGGTGATCGTGCCGGCCGCACCGACCGCGCCGGTCGCAAACGTCTGGTAGGCGAACACCACGACGCTGCTGACGTTCCAACCGCCAGCCGTGACGGTGAAATCATCGCCCATTCGGAAACCGTTCACGGAGGCACCCGAAAATCCGTAGAAGGTGTTTGTGCCCTGCAGCACCGAGTACGATCCGCCCGCCGCACGAGCCTCAGTGACCAGGCCCGTCGTGTCCGCCAGACCGCGGCCCGCGGCATTGTTGAACAGCGACTGCGCGTTGACCATCGAAATCGTCGCAAACGCCGCCATCACAAAAAGAGTTCGCTTCAAGAATCTCACCTCTCCAACCACCCCAAAAAGAATGGGATGGACAAAATAGCACCGTCAGATGCTTTGGCTCAAGTATAGGACATCAAAATGCCCGATGCCAACCGTGTGAACACGAAACTGGTAGAGACCCAGCAAAATTGCCGTGAGAATTGCCCTTCTGCGCGCCGAGGTGCCCCCCTGCGGGGGTGTGCCAAACTGCCCCATGCGAACCACACCGCTCCTTTTTGCCCTGCTCTTCGCTTTTCTTGTGGCGGGTTGCTCGAAGAACCCGCTCGTCGGCACGTGGGAGGGCTCGGACCCCGCGATGGGTGCCATGGCAACGACGTTCACGTTCAACGGCGACAACACGTACACGAACACGGTGACCCTCCAGGGCATGGCGCTCACGTTCAAAGGCACGTACACGCTGGACGGAGACAAGATCACGCTCCAGCCGGTGACGCTCGATGCGACCGGCCCGTTGGCGGACCAGGCCAAGCTGGGGTTTGAAAGTGTGGGCAAGCAACCGCGCACCGGCACGGTTACCTTCAAGGACGACACCGCGACGCTGGCCACCAACGGCCTGAGCACCGTACTCAAGCGCAAATCCTAACAGGGTGCTGAAGAAGGGGCTTGCACCATTTGTTCTCGCGCCACGGACGTTTCCGATCCCGTGCCACCCTCATCTTGGGGGTGCGCCAGGTGAGAACTCTCGGCGAAAGCACCCCCGACACGAGGGTGGCACGGTTGCGTCCGCCTTCTTCAGCACACTGCTAACCCTCGACGAGTCGTCGTCGCACGTCGTCGATGGTTCGCGCCAGGCCGTCCGCAAGGGTCGTGGGCGCGGACCATTGCAACACCGCACGCGCACGCGCGAGGTCGGGTCGCCGGCGCCTCGGATCGTCGGGAGCGGCCCCCTCGTGCACGATCGGCACCGCACTTCCCGCGGCGGACTGCACGGCCTCGGCGAACTCCAGGATGGTCATTTCCTCGTCCGATCCGAGGTTGATCGGCTCGTTGAACTCGGCGTGGGCCAGTCGCCACACCCCTTCGACGATATCGTCCACGTAAGCGAACGAGCGGGTCTGCAGTCCGTCGCCGTGCACCGTGATCGGTTCGCCGCGCAGCGCCTGCCCCACCAGCGAGGGAACAACCCTCCCGTCGTCAAGCCGCATGCGCGGGCCGTAGGTGTTGAATAGCCGGGCGATGCGCGTGTCCAGCCCGTGGAACGTGTGGTACGCCATCGTCATCGCCTCGGCGTACCGCTTGGCCTCGTCGTACACCCCACGCTTCCCGATCGGATTGACGTTGCCCCAATACGTTTCGGGCTGCGGCGACACCAACGGGTCCCCGTAGACCTCGCTGGTCGAAGCCAGCATGAAGCGCGCTCGCTTGGCCTTGGCAAGACCGAGGGCTTTGTGCGTGCCCAGCGCACCGACCTTGAGCACGGGGATCGGATAGCGCTCGAAGTCGATGGGGCTCGCGGGACTGGCGAAATGGATGACCCAGTCCACATCGCCCGCCACGTACAGATATTCGGTCACGTCCTGCTCGACGAACGCAAAGCGCTTGTTCCCGAACAGGTGCCCCAGGTTCTCCAGACTGCCGGTGATCAAGTTGTCGATCACCACGACCGACCAGCCCTCCACGATCAGGCGATCCACCAGATGCGAACCCAGGAACCCCGCTCCACCCGTGACGACCGCGCGCATGACTCTAGTTTGGCGTGCCGGGCACGGCGCTTGCACCCATAATCACCGAAGTGGACACGATCGCGATCATCATGGCCGGCGGCGCGGGGGAGCGGTTCTGGCCCCTGTCCCGCGCGGCGCGCCCCAAACAACTGCTGCGCCTGGGCAGCCGGGACGCGACGCTGCTCGAGGAGGCGGTCGCGCGGATTCGCCCCCTCGTCCACGAGAACGCGATCTTCATCGCCACGAGCCGCTCGCTCGCCGGCCCCGTGAGCGCCGCGGGGTGCGTCCCGGCCGGCAACGTGCTCGCCGAGCCCAACAAGCGCAACACGCTGGGGTGCCTGTGCTGGGTCGCCGCCAACGAACTTGCCCGCGGCCGCACCGACGCCGTCCACGCCGTGCTCACCGCGGACCACAAGATCGGCGACCCCGACGCGTTCCGCTCCTGCGTCGCCGCAGCGCTGCGCACCGCCACGGAAACCGGCGGACTGGTCACGCTCGGCATCCGCCCCACCCGCCCCGAAACGGGCTACGGGTACATCGAGACCGACCCCGCGGCGACCCTCGATACCGGCGCCCTGCGCGTCAAACGCTTCTGCGAAAAGCCCGACGCTGCGACGGCTTCCAGGTTCTTGGAGCACGGGGGCTTCCTGTGGAACAGCGGAATGTTCTTCTGGACCCTGCAGGGGTTCCTGCGCGAACTCGAGAGCACCCAGCCCGAGGCGCACCGGACCACGCTCGCCATGGCTGAGAGACTGCGCGGGGGCGACATGGCGGGCGCCGAGACACTGTACGATTCCCTCCCCTCCATTTCCATTGATTTCGCACTGATGGAGAGGGCGAAGGACGTGTGGGTGCACGAAGCCGGTTTTGCGTGGGACGATCTCGGTGCATGGGACGCCCTTGCCCGAGGCCTGGGCGCCGACGCGGCAGGCAACACCCTGGTCGGCGACGTGGTACAGATCGACTGCGCGAACTCGACGCTGGTGAACGAGCACCCCGGGCTGGTGCTCGCGGCGCTGGGCATCGAGGGCATCGCGGTCGTGGCCACGCCCGACGCGGTGTTGGTGATCCCAGCCGCGCAAGCCCAACGCGTCCGCGAGATCGTAGACCAGCTCAAGCGCGACCGACCGGAGCTGCTCTAGGCTTCAGGCGGTGGGCTTTTACATGCCTCCGCATCCCCGATGTGGAGGCTATTGGGTCGCGCGTTTACGAATCGGGACGCAATCTCCCCTACGGAACTGAGCATGAAGCTCCACAGCCCGGAAGGCCGACCGAGGGCCGTCACCTCGTCGGCCAGGCTAGCACGAGCCAGCGGCCCTCGGACTCCGGGCACGTACCCTCTTTGGCCTCGACGCGCCCCACGCCAAGTCGGTCGAGGTCGAGGCGGCCGTGTCTGACCAGCGCCGAGGCCCGTAGCCAGTGGCCCTGCTCCACGGCACCGGGGCCGCAGCCGTCGACCCGGAGGTTCTTCCGGTGCACGTCGTCGCAGAAGTTCACAGCCGCCAGATCCGCGCCGGAACCCGAGCCGTCGAGGAGGACGAGCGTGCTGCGGGGCGGGAGCGCAGCGAGCACGGCGAGGACCTCCCTGGTGTCCGACGCATCACAGAACGCCACGAGGGGACCCCGTACCTGCTTGAGGTGGACGGACAGCGCCGGATGCACCGAGGCAGGGTCGCCCTGGAAGAGTTCGACGGGACCCTCGGCGGGGGGGGGCGCACCTTCGACCCGCAGCGATGCGAGGTGTCTCGCCCCGGAGTGGCGCGCGAGCAGCAGGAGAAGCTCGGAGCGGAGGGAAGAGCCGACGACCAGGGCGTTCCATCCCAGATCGGGGCGAGCCCTGTCGATGGCGCCCAGGGCCTCGGCCAGCAGGGACAAGAGGCATGGGCCGGTGTCAGGGCTGGCGATTGGCCGGCATTGACCTGCATCAAGCGTCAGGGCGCTGGCGGCGCGGGAGCAGCGCGCGATCACCTGGGTTCCGGGGGCCAAGGCTGACTCGGGTCCCGCTTTGTCCACCACGGCCCAGCAGACCAGGACCCTCGGGCTCGGAGCGAGTTCGACCAGGGTCTCGAATACCCGCAACCGCACCTGGTCGCCCCGCGGCTCGTCGGTGTCTGGAGCCGAGCAGACCGACCCGAGCCCGTCCCACTGCAGCGCACTCAAGCGACCGGTGCCTCCAACGGCTCGGTCGGTCGAGACGGCGTCTTCGCCTGCCCCTCGCGCCCGGCTTCGTAGGCGGCCAGCACCACGGCGAGATTCTCCCTGCCGTCGAGACCGGTGACCCCGGGCTCCCGGCCGTCGAAGACTGCGCGGGCGAAGTCGTCCATGAACTCTGCGACTCTGTTCTTCTTGGGCAGCTTTCCGAAGCCCTGCCACTTGCCAGGGACGAGCCCCGCGACGCGCCGCATCGTGTAGATCTGCGGCGGAGACGGCGCGAGCACCATGGAACCGTGCGTTCCCCAGATTCGCTCTTGGGCCATCTGGTCCCCGCGGGCAAGCGTGGAGGCCTGGATGCTGCCGATCCCGCCGCCCTCGTACCGGAGCGTCACGGCCACGATGTCCTCGACCTCGACCGGCGAGTTCAACGTTCCGAACTCGCTGTACACCTGGCTGACCCTCAACCCGGTGATGAACTGGAAGTAGTCGATCGTGTGGCACACGTTCATGATCAGCACGCCGCCACCGCACTTCTCGATCGAGCCGCGCCAGTCGGTCAGCACGCGTCCGGTGTAGCCTTGGCCCCAGTAGCCTGCAGGCTTCTCGGTGGCAAACTGGATGCTCGTGCCGACCACGTCGCCGAGGGCACCCGCCTGCACGAGCTCACGGGCGCGCACGATGTGGGGCTGGTAGCGGAAGCTGAACAACACCGAAAGGGCGACGCCCGCCTTTCGGCAGCTCTCGATCATCGCGTCGGCATCCTCAAGGTTCGTCGAGATGGGCTTCTCGACGATCACGTGCTTGCCGGCAGCCGCCGCCTTGGCCGTCGTCGAGGCGTGCAGATGGTGCGGAATCGCGACGACCACGGCATCGACATCGGGGTTCCCCAGCACGGCCTCCAAGTCGGTCGTGAACGGGACGTTGAACTGCTTGCCGAGCGAGCGGGCGGTCGCCTCGTGGACGTCCATGACCTGTGCGATCTCGCAGATCTGCGAGGCGCGAATGCCCGCCGCATTGAGGGTCGAGATTTCGCCGCAGCCGATGAGGGCCAGACGCAGTTTTCGACCAGCCTTGGCTGTAGATGGGGTTGTCGTTGTCGGTGAAGGCATGCTCTTTGGTGTTTCCGTTTGTTTCTTCCAGTCGAAGACGATCCCCATGGAGCGCGTGTCGCCAAGAACCAGTTCGTCGTAGACGCGGTTGGCATCTTCGGGGTCCATGCGGTGGGAGATCAGCACCGCGGGGTTCAGGCTGCCGTTGGCGACGAGGTCGAGAAACAGGCTGCCCTCGTCTGCCCTCGTCCAGCGGCCATGGCCCGACTCCGATTGGGCGATGCTCGTGATGTGCGCGCCGATCACGGTGAGGTTGCGCTCTGCGATGGCAGTGTCGAAGCTAAAGTCAGAGGTGATGCCCCGCGCGCTGCCCAGCAACTCCACTCGCCCGCCGGGTGCGGCGCACTCAAGGGCTGTGGTCACCGCCTGGGGACTACCGGTGGCCTCGATCACGACGTCGGCTTGAAGCCGTGCCGGCGCCCCGGGGTCGTTTTCGAGGGCGACGGTCTCGTCCGCTCCGCTGGCCAGGGCGATTTCGGCGAGCGCTGGTGTGCGGGCAACCGCGATGATCGGAGCCGCACCCGCCCAGCGCGCAATCTGGATCGCCAGCTGGCCGATCAGGCCCTGACCCAGCACCACGACCCGCTCCCCTGGTCGGATTTCGGCGCGCCGCACACCCTGCATGGCGATCACGCCCAGCTCGATGAATGCGGCGTCTTCGTCTGACACACCGTCGGGAATCCGAACGAGCTTCTGGTGGTCGACGACCCAACGGCTCGCATGCAGAGAAACTCCTGCTGCTCGGTCACCCGGTTTCAGGTTCGAAACACCGCGCCCGACCTCCTCGACGACCCCTGCAGCAGAGTAGCCCGCGACCGATGGGAAGATCGAGTCGGTGTTGGGCAGTCCGAGGAGGAAGGCGCGTTCGGTGCCCGGACTGATGAGCGACGCGTGGGTCCGCAGAAGGACCTGGCCCGCCTTGGGACGGACGATGTTGACGGTCTCCAGATCGGCGACCTCGGGCCGCAGCCACGTGACGCGGGAGATCCGGATCCAGTTGGGGCTGGCGGCTTGGAAGATCTCTCTCGTGATCCGATATCCGCCCTTCACCGTCGGGCGCAAGGGCGCCGGCACGAAGTTCATGATCCAGCCGCGTACGGGGGCAAAGTCCATGTCAGTTAAGCGACCGCACCGGAAGCGACTGCAAGGCTGGTGCCAAACAGAGGCAACGATTCGCTCTTGCCCTTTCGAGCCTGTCCATCGTAGCATACGGCGGTGCCGCGCTTGGCTTACGACCGCTTCCGGCAGACCAACCGGTTCCCCGCAACAAGGGGCGTGCCATCGCCCGCCAAGTCCACCAGATTCTTCCAAATCCCGCATCCGTACGTGCCACCACGGGCCCCGCCGGACGGAACCCACCACCCATGGCACGCTCGGGAATTGTGGTTGGAAACATCGTGGGGGTCCTCTTGCTGGCGGCAGGAGCCTCGGCCCAAAGGGTCTTGGCGCAAAAAACGCTGCTCGACGGAAGCCGGTTCGCCTCCGCGGGGTACTTTACCTTCGACAACACTACGTTCAACCGCGACACCTCGAACGGGGACCTCGCAGGCCTGGCGATCGACCTGCACTCGCTGTGGAGCATGCTCGGCCAGCGCTTTTCAGCCCCGCAAGATTGGACGAACTACAACGCCGCCGTGCTGCAGATCGAGAACACGGAGAACTACCCCGTGCGGGTCGCGGTGCGCCTTGAGACGAGCCCGGACATCCGGGCGGCCGCCGAGCAGCAGCTCGTGGTGTTGCCGGCCCTGCAGTCGGTGCAGGTCCAGTACGACTTCGACACGTCGGCCATGCGGGCAATCGGCGTCAAGTCGCTTCCCCCCGCGTTCGACACGCAAATGCTGCACCTCGGTCCAAACACGGCGTTCAACTCCTCGAGCGTGTACGGCTGGCAAATCTTCAACAAGGGCACGCAACGCACCCGGATCCGTCTGTGGGACTTCCGCCTGCTCAAGGTCAACCCGAGCGTCCCCGGCGTGGTCGACCCGTTCGGCCAGTCCGCCTTCGGGACTTGGGCCGGCAAGGTCGCGTCGATACAGGACTTCGCCATCCAGCGCGTAGCTGAAGACACCGATCTCACCAACAATCCCGGCCCTGGCGAACTGCAGGGTTCGAACCTCCTGTCGCGCCTATCACCGTCCACCAAGTGGCGAACCCTGAAGCGTCCCTCAGGCAAGTGGTACCTCGTGCATCCCACCGGGCGCATGTTCTGGAGCATGGGAATGGACACCATGCGCAATACGGAGGGCACACTGCTCACGGGCAGGTCGCAGCTGTTCCAACAACTTCCCGGCCGCAGTGAAGCAGGCAGCCACTACGAATACGTGCAGCAGAATGGCCAAACGGTCGAGATGGTGGACTTCACCTCGGCAAACCTGGAGGCCAAGTACGGCCCCTCTTGGGGCTCGGCATATGCGACCACGGGGCTCCGTCGCCTTAAGTCGTGGGGCTTCAACTCGATCGGGGGCTGGGCGGACCCGCTGATCCTCGCTCACACGGACGCCCCGTTCGTCCTTTCCATCAACTCGAACGAATTCCCACGCCGGTTGCCCACTACGGTCAGCAGCCGCACGCTGCCGGACCCATTCGACGCGACGTTTGCGGGACATATGGCCAACCGACTTGCCGTCGCGCTTCAGGGATTCAACGGTCGCCCCGAAATGATGGGCGTATATGTGGACATCGAACTGCCGTGGGGTCAGCTGGACAACGCACGAACTCGTTACGCGGTCGCCTTTGCAACCCTCAACGCCCCGGAAAGCCAGCCGGCCAAGCGCGCGTTCGTGTCGATGTTGCGGCGCAAATACTCCTCGGTCTCGCGGCTGAACCGATCTTGGGGAACCACGTTTTCGAGTTGGAGGGCCGTCACCGATCCTGGCCAATCGACACGCGCAGCCCTGCTGGCCGATTGCCGCCAGTTCGTCAGCGGATACGCAACCCAATACTTCAAGGCCGTCAAGAGCGCGTTTGCCGCAACGAACTGCTCGGGGCTCTACCTCGGGTCCCGCGAGGGCTGGCAGTCCACTCCGGAAGTCCAGACCGCCGCAAACCGCTACGTGGACGTGTTCTCGATGGGCATCTACGAGCGGGCCGAGTCGGTCGACTGGTCGTTCGGCGCAATCGACAAGCCGATCATCGTGAGCGAGTTCAGCTTCGGCGCGACGGACAGGGGCATGTGGCATACGGGGGCCGTTTCAACCATGAATCAGGCGGACCGCGCAGAGCATATGGGCGACTTCTTTTTGAGCGCGCTCCGTGCCAACAAGGTCGTCGGGGCCCACTGGTTCCAGTACGGAGACCAGCACTTCACGGGTCGGTTCGATGGCGAGAACTACAACATGGGTTTCCTGTCGATCACAGACACCCCGTACCCCGAATTGGTCGCCGCATCGCGATCGATCGGTGCGGGCCTGTACTCGATCCGCGGAAACTAGTGGGGTGCTGAAGAAGGCCGACGCAACCGTGCCACCCTCGTGTCGGGGGTGCTTTCG
>CAYJMZ010000004.1:0-10825 GCA_964370995.1 uncultured Fimbriimonadaceae bacterium
GTTCTTCAGCTTCGGCACGAACGACCTCACCCAGACTGGCTTTGGGTTCAGCCGAGACGACGCCGAGGGCAAGTTCTTGCAGCGGTACGTCGCGGAGAAGATCCTGCCGGCGAACCCCTTCGAGACGCTCGACACGATCGGCATCGGCCGACTGATGCGGATCGCCGTAGAGGAGGGTCGAGGCGCCAATCCGAAGCTGAAGTGCGGCATCTGCGGCGAGCACGGCGGCGACCCTCAGTCGATCGACTTCTGCCAGTCGCTGGGCCTCGACTACGTGAGCTGCTCGCCGTTCCGCGTGCCGATCGCCCGTCTCTCCGCAGCCCAAGCCGTGCTGAAGGACAGGGTCGCGGTCACCACGGACAAGTAGCGGGGGCCACCTTGTAGCACAGGCACCCCTGCCTGTGTCCCCGGTTCCGTGCCCTTGTAGCACAGGCACCCCTGCCTGTGGCTCCGGTTCCGTGCCCGGATCACAGGCTGGGAGCCTGTGCTACGAGGGGACCGCATCTCCCACCCCCTCATCCTCGTCCTAGGTGTGTGGTGAAACGCCTTCTCCTGACCCTTAGCCTCGTGCTTGCGGCCGCCGGCGCGTGGGCGCAGGGGTACGTGATCGACCTGTTCGACGCGCGCTTGAACCTGGCGGCGGACGGGGGGCTCCACGTCACCGAGACCATTGACGTGACGTTCAGCGAGGAGCGGCACGGGATCTACCGCTTCGTGCCCACGAGCTACGACAACGGCAAGGGCGTGGCGCGCGCGTTGCTCTTGACCGGCATCCGCGTGACCGATGGCACTGGGCATGGCATGACCACCCAGGTGTCGCGCGAGGGCGTCAACCTGAAGATTCGCGTGGGTGACAAGGACATTACGCTGCCTCCCGGAACGAAGCAGCGGTACGTGTTCGACTACGACGTGCGGGGCGCCATCAACTGGTTTGGAGATTCTGGTGCGTGGGGCGCGCAGGCCGAGCTGTATTGGAATCTCACGGGCAACGAATGGGACACCGCGATCACCGCGTCCCGTTTCCAGGTCTCGTTCCCAAAGGTCCCGAGCGGAAAGAGTGCCCGGGCGCGGTTGTTTGCGGGCGCGTACGGCGGACGCGAGTTTGTCGCCGTGGACACAGAGCATTCCGAAGGCGGCGATTCAAGCACGCAGGTCCGTCTCAGTGCGGACCGTGTGGAGGGTGAGCGCGCGACGCCGCTAGGGCCTGGCGAGGGGCTGACGATCGTGGTGGGGGTTCCCGCCGAGCTGATCGCCAAGCCGACGTTCCTCCAATCCGCGTGGATATTTCTGCTGCCGAACTTGGGCTTTGGCATTCCGCTGCTCATGTTTGGCGGGATGTTTCTGGCGTGGTGGTCGTACGGCCGGGACCCCGCCGGCGGACCCATGGTGGTGCAGTTCGAGCCGCCCGACGGGATGTGCGGGCCAGAGGTCGGCACGCTGATCGACGAGCGTGTGGACTCCCGAGACCTCGCCGCGGGCATCGTGAGTCTGGCGGTGAAGGGTTACCTCGACGTGTATCCGAAGGAGGAGGGCTTGGTGTTCAAGCGCCGCACCGCCGAGTTGGAGGTCCGCGAGAAGTCGCCGGAGGTCACCCTGTCGAGCTTCGAGTCGAAGTTGCTCTACAAGCTAAAGAAGATTGGGGGGCGCATCGACGACTCCGACCTGCGCACCTCGATCGCGCCGTCGGTGGGAACCCTACGTGCTGCGCTCTACGATTCGCTGATCGCCCGCGGCTACTACCTGACGTCTCCCGAGACCGCGCGCCAAGGATGGACGATCGGAGGCTTGGTGGTCGTCGTGGCGCTCGGAGTGCTCACCCTTGCGTTCAACCCCGTGAAGCAGGCCCTTCCTTCCGTGGTCGGAGGAATCCTTGGGGCGTTGGTGGTGCTTTCGTATTCGGGGTCGATGCCAAGGCGCACGCCCGCCGGTTCCAAGGCCCGCGAGTTGGTGCGCGGGTTTGAGGAGTTCATCCGCCGGGCGCGGGGCGACGAACTCGAGTGGAAGAGCAAGAAGCACCCGGATGCGGTGCTGTTCGAGGAGTACCTGCCGCACGCGGTGGCGTTTGGGCTTACCGCGGAGTGGGCACGCGCCTTCGAGGGGCTCGTGATGGAGCCGCCCTCGTGGTACCACTCCACGTACGGCTACCCGTACAGCATGTATGGGTTCGGCACGGAGTTCGACGGGATCACGCGGGCGGTGTCGAGTGCGGCGACCACGCCACCGCGCTCGTCGGGCGCCTCGGGAGGCGGATCGGGCTTCTCAGGAGGCGGGGGATTCTCGGGTGGCGGCTTCGGTGGTGGAGGCGGTGGGAGTTGGTAGGCGAACCGCAAACCGGGGCCCGCGCGTCTGGCTCATGCTAGGATCGTGAACATGCGTCGCTTCGCCCTCTTCCTTGCCGCCACCCTCGTTTCGGGCGCGTGGGGTGCCCGCTACACCTTCACCGCGTTGCCGGACTCGGGCCGGGCGCGCGTGACCGTCGCGGTCGACTCGCCCAGCACCGCGTTTCACATGCCCGCTTGGGCGCCTGGCGACTACGAGCTTTTCGACTACGGCAAGGGGCTGAAGGGCGTGTCGTTCACGCTCAAGGGGCAGGTCGCCAAGGCCGAGCAGGGTTCGGACGTCAACTCGTGGACGGTTCCGGGCGGTGCCGACGCGGTGGTGTACACCGTGGGCCCGAGCCGGGGCAACTTTAGCGTCAACCTGCGGGTGAAGTCCAACGAGACGTTCGTGAGCGGTCCGGCGGTGTTCGGGTGGTTCGACGGCCACGCCACGGAGGCGCAGGAGCTGACGGTGAACCTGTTTCCGTCGGGCGCGCGGTTATACAGCACGCTGGAACGGGGTGCCGCAACGGCAGGCGCCGAGGTGCTGAAGGCGTTCAACTACGACGAGATGATCGACGCCCCGTTCGTGATGGGCACCGACGTGCGCACGCAGCCGTTCGAGGTGCACGGGAAGTCGCACTCGATCGTGGCGTACGGCACGAACGCCAATGCGGATCTGCCGGGCTACGCCGCCGTCGGTGGAGCGGTGGCCGAGCAGGCGTTCCAACTGTTTGGCGAGCTGCCGTATCCGCGCTACGTGTTCTTCCTCGACTTCGGCGGCGGGGGCGGCGGGCTCGAGCACCTCGACAGCGCACGCATTGGCATGGGCTCGCGCGGCTCGGCGCGCTATGCCGGCGGGATCATGTTCCACGAGTATTTCCACGCGTTCAACGTCAAGCGGATCCGCGCAGCGCCGCTGGGGCCGTTCGACTACACGAAACCTGGCATGACGGGCAGCCTTTGGTGGCTCGAGGGGGTGACCGATTACTACGCGGACATCCTCCAGACCCGCGCGGGGCTCACCAACCGCGTGGCGCTCATGGGGGGCCTCGGGCGCGAGGTGACGGGGATCGACGGGCACCCGATGGCGATGCAGGTGAGCGCAGACGTCTCGAGCCGCAAGGCGTGGGAGGAGTCGGGGAGCCAGGGCTACGGTCTGAGCTACTACCAGAAGGGCAAGGCCGTGGGGCTGTGCCTGGATCTGGCGATTCGCGGGGGGAGCGGGGGCAAGAGCTCGCTGGACGACGTGATGCGGGCGCTGTTCCAGGAGTGCAAGAACCGGCAGCCCGGGTTCGCCGAAGGGCGCATCCGCGAGTTGTGCATCAAGTTTGGCGGCGATCGGCTGGGCCGGATTTACGATGCCGCGGTGGTCACTGCGGGACCGATGCCGCTGGCTGAGGCGGCCATGATGGTGGGCATGGTGTGGGCGGACGGGAAGCTGGCCGACGATCCAACCGCGGCGGCGGCGCGCAAACAGATCGGCACGGCGTGGCCGGCGGCGATTCCGGCTCGCGGGGCCGGAGAATAGACCCGATGGACGATCTGGACGCCCGAAAGCAGAACCTGCTGCGGGCCGTGATCATCGAGTACGTGAACCTCGCGGAGCCTGTGGCCAGCGAGGTGCTCGTGGCCAAGTACGACTTGGGGGTGCGTTCGGCAACCGTGCGAAACGAGCTCTCGGAGATGGCCGAGATGGGATACCTCGAGCAGCCGCACGCCAGCGCTGGCCGCGTGCCAAGCGATCGGGGCTACCGGTATTTTGTGGATCGCCTGATCGTCGAGCGCGAGCCCGAGATGGCCACGAAGCGGCGCTTGAAGGACGTCGCGCAGGAGGGAGAACTGCTCCAAGGGCTGTTGCGCGACACCGCGCGCCTCCTAAGCCGCCTCACCCACCTGATGACCGCCGCCACGATCATCCGCGACGGTGGGGTGACGCTACGGAGTGCGCTGGTCAGTGCGCTGGGGCCCACGCAGGGGCTGATGGTGATCGTGCTGTCCAACGGGCAGGTGGAGAGCCGCACGGTGGAGGTCCCGCCCGGCCTCACGCTGCACGATATCGGCATGGCCAACGAACTGCTGGCCAAGTCGGCGGCGGGGAACACCCTGCGGCAGTTCAGCCGTGCCAAGGTGCCGGGCTCCCCCGATGCACCTTCCGCGCAGAAGTTGCTGACAAACGTGTGGGTGTTGCTCCGGGTGATGGCGACCGACCTGACGCGCGGGGCGTTGATCACCGAGGGTGAGGAGTTCCTGTTCGGCCAACCGGAGTTCCAGCACGACGCCGCCGGATTTTCGGATCTGCTCGACATCCTCAAGGAGTCGGATCTGCTGTACGAGGCCGTGGCACGCCCTGCGGACCAGCGCCGTTCGGTCACCATCGGCCGCGAGAACTCGAGCGCCAAGTTGCACCAGTTCTCCATCGTGCGCCAAGCGTTTTTCGCAGGAGAGACCCAAGCGGGCAGCATCGCCGTCGTCGGTCCCACCCGCATGGCCTACGAAGCCGGCATCCCCCTGCTCAACTACACCGCCCAGGCGCTCTCCGAGTCGCTGACGCGGTTTATGGGATAGGTTGTGGTTTGGTCGTTTCCATGCCTCCACATCGGGGATTCGGAGGCATGGGGACCCGCCTATTTTGACGCGTATTCCGCCGGGCCTCACTGGTTTCGCTGGTAGAGCTGGCAGATCTCTCGAATCGCGCCGACGGTGGTGAGCCCGCCGCCGGGGCCTTTGCGCACATCTGAACCGCCGGGGCCGCCGTTGCGATTGAAGAACCCTCCAAAGCCCATTCCGCGTTCCTCTTGCTTGTGCAGGGGGTAGAGAGGGCCGGCGGGCGCTGGGGGGAGCGACGCGTAGACGGAGGCGAACATTCGGTAAAGCGCGGCGAAATCGAACACGTGGTTGACTGCCTGGTATCCGCCGTGGAGCGCCATGGGGTCGAGGCGAATGAGCGAGAGGGCGGCCCGCTGAACACTCTCTTTTCCGACTCCGCCCTCATCCGCCAGTTCGAGAATCCCTTTCCACGCATTGACGTAGTCGGGGTCCAGTTTGACCGCCGTTTCGAAGCTGGCGAGCGCTGCCGCGGACTCGCCGACCTGAGAGTGCAGCAGGCCGAGAAGATAGTGCACCTGCGGCTTGGTTGGAAGCTCCTTGGCGAGCCGCTCGAACACCTTGCGCGCGATGTCGGGTTTGAACTCGTTGCCGCAGCCCCAGCACAAGCTCTCGATTCGGCCGAAGCTGTCCGGCATGAGCTCGTAGGCCCGCTCGTACTGCTCGAGCGCCTCCTGGGTCTTTCCCTGTTCGGCAAGGGTTGCCGCCATCCTCACGTGGACGCAATAGGCGTCGGCAAACACCCCTCCCGACTCCCGGTAGAGGGCGGCGGCCTGCGGCAGGAGTCCGGCGTCTCGATACAAGTCTCCCTTCTCCGCAAGTCGCACGGCCTGAACGATGCGCTCAAAGGTCTCGGCTTCTTTGTTCTCGCCCTTGGCGCGAAGGATCTTGCCAAGAACGGCATAGGAGGCCAACCGGTGGCCGGCAGGGGACTGGCCGTCCGTGGGATCGAGCGCAACTGCCGCGCGGGCGAGGGTTTCCGCCTCTGGGAGCCGTCCGAGGCTTCGCAAAAGGTCGGCCTTCCAAAACAGGGGCCTTGGCTCGAAGGGGTCGGTTCGCGTCAACTCGTCGTAGAAGGCTAGGGCGGGGGCGCCCTCCAGCTCGTTGAGGAGTTCGTACGCGTCGTCTTGGGTCAGGTCGAAGGAAAGCAGGTCGTGAAGGGTTCGAACGGCCAGCTCTTTCCGGCCGGTCTTCGCAAACGCCCACCCTGCAAAGAAGCCAAGCGGCCTTGGCCAGAACTCCGGCCTGGAGTAGCCGCTCTGTCGAAAGGCCAGGAGCTGGAACAGGTCGTCCGCGCTCCAGCTTGGGTAGCTGTCGAGAAGCTCCACCACGTCGTCGGGACGGTCCGCTAGGTAGTACAACTCGGCAAGCAAGAGCGGTGTTTCAGGTTTTAGACCGCTCTCTTGATACCTGTTGGAAGTCGAGGCTCGCCGTAGCTCGAACCGTTGCGCGTCGGCGAAGCGGCCTTGGGCAACGAGCACGCTGAACACGCTGTCCGCCGAATAGGAGCTGGAAGGCTGCTTGAAGATCGCTTCGATGGCGGCGTCGGCGGCCTCGCGGCTCCCGGTCGCCCGCGAAAGCCCTAGCAGGGCTTCTGCGGCTTCGTTTCTGTATTCGGTTTCTGGCGGCAGCTTGGAAGCCTCGATGGCCAGGGCAATGGCCGCCCCTTCGTCTCCGGATTCTGCGGCGAGCTTCGCCTTGTGGGTCAGCAGTTTCGCTCGATGGACGGGCTTCAGATTCGTGGCCGCCAGAGCCGCGTTCAGGCGTGCGACCGCCTCCGGCAACCGCGCAAGCGCCTTGGACAGCGCGAGGTAGGCGTCCCAGATGTCGGTTGTTGGGGCGCGATCCAGGATCTGGGACATTCCGTCAAAGAGCCGGGTCTGGCGCTGTTTGTCCAGTGGGAACGTCTCAAAGCCGAGGCTGTATCTGGCGTTTTCGCTTGAGAGGAGGCGCAACGCGTCATCGATCTTGCCGGACTCGACAAGGTGGTTGGCGTAGATCGAAATCGCCGCGACAGACCCCTCGGAGTCGGGCTTTGGGACCCCGAATTTCTTGACGAATTTGAGAATTATTTCCAGCGCTTCGGGGCCCTCGGCGAGCGACCATTGCGGTGTCTTGAACTTGTCCAGGTTCGAGAGCAAGATGGACCTTGCGAGCTTTCGGGACTCCTTGCCGTTGATCTTGTCGAAGGACGCCGTGGCGGCCTCGAGCATCTTCCTCAGGACGGGTGTTGCCTTCTCAGCACCCAAAGGTCCGACGAGGTCAGGAATGCCCTCGTAGTTGAAGAACATGCGCGAGCGTGCGGCCCTGACAAGCAGCTTCTCGGCGAGTGCGGCATCGCCTAGGCGAAGGGCCAACGGGAGCTCGATCTTCAAAGGGGCTTCGTCTTCGAAATCCATCTCTTCGGGCATGCCTTCGATTGCGGGCTTGCGCATGCTCTCGCCCTTTCGGATGACCTCGCGCAGGTCGCCGAGCAGGAGGTCGAAGAGCATGACCAGGACCTTGTTCTTGTCGCTGTCCGGCCGCTTGGCCAGCGCGGTCCGGATGGCGGGCCAGGCCTCGGGGCGCGGGAGCGCGGACACGAGAACCTCCGGGCTTTGATCGTCGGAGTTTCGCCCGTCACTGGGATTGAGGTTGGCGGCCTCCCAGGTCACGAGGAGCTTCACCCAGCCGTCCGCCGCGGCCTGCACGGTCAGACTGGCCGACCGCGCGTTGTAGGCGTCCATCTCTTTGTGGAGGCTCTCGAAGGGGCCTGGATTGCCGGGTGTGTTTCCGCCTGCTTTCAGGCCTTCGAGCAGCTTGCCTGCGCCGGTCAATTGGGCCTGGCCCGTCTGCGCTCCCTGCCCGAACATCATCGCCATTGCCAATACGCTTGCCAACATCACGATCCACCTACCTCTCACCACCGAGGAACTCCACGAAACCATCGTAGGCGTCAACGATCGCCAAGACGTCGCGGGCCTGGAGAAAAAGACCGCCGGGGGGTACATCGAGGTTCGATCGCCCCCAAGACCACTGGGAGGCCATGACTTGCCGCTCTCGAGCCATCGCCGAATGCAGCGGGAAGATCGGTTCATTCGAGGGCTTGGGGAGCCCCTCGCGTATCTGCACGATCTTGCGGTATGCGGCTCCCAGATCTCGGATGCTCTCGAAGGTGGTCCACGAGATCTCATCGGACATCGGGTTCAAGGCGAGGACTTCGAACTCTGCCGCTTCGGTTTGGGTCTGGCTCAAGAACCCGTCGGCACCAAGTCGACCCAATTCTTGCCACGCGGGGAGAAACGAGGGGTCGAGTTTGACCGCTCTTTGGTAGGACGCCACCGCCTGCTTCGGCTTGCCGGACTCGTCTTGGAACCGGCCGAGGATGAAGGCCGCCGGGGCGCTCGTGCCAGTTTTCGAGGCGAGTGCGGCCAGGATCGGCGCTCCGATGTCCAGGAGGTCCGGGTCCTGAAACAGGTGCTCGCACGTTGATGCAAGCTTGGTTCCAGGGCCGAAGCCTTGCGCCAGCAGCCCGTAGGCCCGCTTGTGGTGGTACGTCGCTGCGGCTCGTTCACCGATGGCGTCCTGGCACTGCGCCAACCGTTCTTCGACGACGTAGTCCGCCGGAGCCACGCGGATCGATTCCTTGAATAGGGACACGGCCTGGGGAAGCAGACCGACCTCGGCGAAGCGCTCGGCCTTCTCCGCGAGCCGCGCCGCTCTTACCCGAGTCGTGCAGGCGGCGGCGCCCTTCGCGTCCCCCTTCTTGCCAAGGATGGAGGCGAGGACCTCGTAGACCTTGAACCTCTGCGCGGGGTTAGATTTTCCGTCCGACGGGTCGATCTTGATGGCTTCCCGCGCGCTTGTCTCGGCCTCGTCGAGCCGCCCAAGTTTCAGGAGAAGCGCGGCCTTCCAGATGCGCGGCCGGGGTTCCAAGGGGTGGACCGCAGCCAGCTCCGCGTAGAGTTTAAGAGTTTCCACCCCTCCCAACTCGTTCAGAAGCCCGTACGCGTTGTCGGAGGCAACCACATCCAGCAGGGTGTTCCGGAGAACCCGCTGTGCCAGGTCGGAGCGCCCGGTCTTTGCGAATGCCCAGGCGGCGTAGAACCCGAGCGGCGGGTATGGGTTGTCTCCTTCCCACTCCGACCCGTAGACCGAGGTGTTGGCGATCTTGCCGAGCTCCGTGCCCGACCAGTAGGGAAAGTCTCGAAAGACGGTGACGATGTCCTCCGGCCGTTCCGCAGCGAAGTAGAGGCGGCAAAGTCGGAAGCCGTAGACGTTTCCATTGTAGGCAAGTTCGCTCGTCCCACTCTTCTTCTTGAGGGCGTCGCCGATGACCCGCTCCGCCTCGCCCAGCCGCTTTTGGGAGATGAGGCTCTCGAGCAGCTCGATCTCCCGAGCCGGATTCGAGCCCTTGAGCCGTCCGGCAACCCCCTCCCGAACGAGCGCGGGGTCATTGAGAGCGACTCCGAGTTCGAGAAGCCGCGTGGCGTCCCACTCGCTTCGCGGCGAGGGGGTTCTGATCGAGTCTCGGAGGGTCGCGATCAGTGCTTGAGTGTCGCCGCGTGAGGCAAGGAGGTCGAGGAGAATCCCGACGAGCGATTCCTTGAGGGCGGACTTGATCTTGGGGTCCCGAACAAGGAGCTGAAGCCGTTTGGCTGCCGCGGCACCGTTTCCGCTCGCCGTCGCGGCCTCGGCGTATTGCTGCCACAAGTCCCTTTCCGGCACTCGCTTCTGGAGCTCTGCGATGGGCGCGAAGAGCGAGCCGTCCACGCGGATAGAGCCCTGCGAGTTGTATGTGAACGAGAAACTGGGTGAGCCTTCGAGCCTGCGAAGGAACCCGGCGGCCTGGGCAAGTTCGCCGCGCATCAGCAGATCCCCGAGGTGGATGTTCTGCGCTTCCGAGGTGTCGCCTTCACGGGACGCGAGGGATTTGGCGCCGTAGCGTGCGACGAGCTTGCGCACGTAGCCGGCGTCTCGCATGCTGTCCGCGAGGGCCCACTGGGGCGTGGGGATCTGCTTGAGGTTGGCGAGCACCACCTGTCTTGCCAGTTCCCGGGATGCGGGGCCTGCGATGTAGAAGCTTTGCTTGGCGCGCCGAAACAGCCGAAGAAGCACGTCTTTGGCCTGTTGAGGGCTGAGCAGGGAGGCCACATCGGGAAGGGAGTTGCCTTCGCCGCTCTCGGGATTGCCGATGTTCTTCTCGATCGCTTGGATGGCGGATGCGAGGTCGTGGCTTCTGCTCCTGGCGGCAGACACGACGTTGCCCAGGCTCGGGGAGTACTGGCCCGACGACGTCTGGGTCTCTCGCTTGACCGGCGGTGAAAGCTCCCTGGCCAGCTTCAAGACCTCCTTCTCGTCGCCTCGCAGGCGGGCAAAGAGGAGCAGCAGGCTCTTGTTTGGCTTTGTGGGCGGGCGGCTAGAGATCGCCTCGACGATTGCCGGCCACACCTCGGGTCTGGGGAGGGCCGCGATGGCCGTTCGGAGGGAACCGATCGGCCCAGGGTTGCCTCCCATTCGCAGAGGCCTGCGGGGGACGGCGGGGCCCGCATCCACGAGCTCGAGCCACGAGTGGGCGGCCTCCTCGATAGGCATGAACGGGCTGCGCTTGATGTAGCCGTTGACCCTGTCGAGGTAGGCCAACTCGGCTCTGGCGATCGCGACGGCCGAGTCGTTGGCCGTCAGTTCCCGAATCGCCTCCTGGGCGCCGAGCAGCTTGGCTTGCCCATCGGGTGGGGGCGATTGCAGGAGGAAGCAGGCTGCGAGCAGCGTACCGAGCATATTCTGATTCTCCTCTTCGTCGTCGGAGGTCTTATCCTACTACGAAAGGCAAGGGGGCGGGGCGTGATGAGCATCCAGCCGCGAAGCGCTTTGGAGTGGGGGGGGGGGCCCCCGCCGGGGGGGGGGGGGGGCCGCACGGT
>CAYJMZ010000004.1:10835-22101 GCA_964370995.1 uncultured Fimbriimonadaceae bacterium
AGCTTGGGGCGTCTGCCGCATTTACGCCTGTTCGACGGCTGGCGATTCGAAAGCGGCACCGGGCCGCCGCACTCCAAAGCGCTTCGCGCATTCCCTCACCAAATGGGTGATCTTGTTGCGGATTCTTGGCGCACCGCCGCGTGCACAGATGCATTTGGGAGCACAATTCCACCATGGTTCGAACGCTGGCCCTCGTGCTTGTCTGGATCTTGCTGTTGGTGGCATCTGGAGCGGTGGCGCAGGGCGGAAATCTTGCACGGAGCGCGCGGGGCTCCGCCTCGGAGTTTCAGCCTGGTCTGCCGGCTCATCTGGCGCACGACGGCCGGGCCGACACGCGGTGGTCGGGGATCCCCGGCCACAACAGCGGGGTCTGGTTCCAACTCGAGTGGGAGCAGCCCGTGGATGTCGCAGAGGTGCTGGTGAGGCAGTTCTCTCGCTTCACCTTCGAGTGGGACGTCGAGACGTGGGACGACGCAACCCAGCGCTGGGTCGGGGCCGGGCACTACGGCAAGCCCAACGTCCGCCTGCCCGGGCTCGTGCTGTGCCAGATCGAGCCCGCTCGCCGCACGTCGCGCGTGCGCATCGCCAACATCACGAACGGCCCGAGCTTCACCGAGGTCGAGGTGTATGGGCCCTCGGAACGCCACCGCCCCGAAGTCCATCTCGCCTCGGACCTGCGCGGCAACTTCGTGGGAATGCTCTGCGACGCGTTTGGCTCGCAACCCGCGGCGGGGCAAGTCGTCACCTTGTCCGGCTCCTTCGCTTCGGGGCGTTGGCATCGGGTGGTGAAGACGGATGAGCACGGGATGTTCTTCGCGCCAATGCCGGTCGGCCTGCGGGGCTCCGTTCGGGCGGAATCGCCGGGGAGCGTTCCGCAGGAGTTCGCAGCAGGCGGCTTTCAACGTGCCCTGACGCCCGTGGACTTCGCCCTGAGGCGCGTCGAGCTGAGCCAAGGCTGGCGCTTTGCCCTCGATCCGCCGGCGGGGTTCGAGCGGCCCCGATTCGACGACGGCAAGTGGTCGCCCATCGCCGTGCCCGCGCATTGGGAGATGGCCGGGTTCCGCTCTGCCAGCGGGCGTGGCGGGTACCGGGTTCGGTTCTCGGCTCCTCCTGCGGTTGCCTTCGGGACCCCTCACCCCAACCCCACTCCCCCCAAGCGGGGCGAGGGGCCCGGAAGGGTGGTGATGCGCTTCGATGGGGTTTACAGCGGGGCGAGGGTGTGGCTCAACGGCACGGAGGTCGCCCGGCACGAGGGTGGGTTCACGCCGTTCGAGGCCGATGTCACCGATCTGGTTCGCGCCGAGAACGTGCTGGCGCTCGAGGTGCTCGAACACACGAACGTGAGCGACAACCTCGACAAGATGAGCTTGTACGCGGACTTCCCGCTGTCCGGGATCATTCGGAAGGTCACGCTCTTTCGGGTCCCCGAGGTGCACGTCGAGGCGATCGAGCAAAGCTGCACCTTCGCCGCCGGCGTGGCTCGCATTCAGGGGGCGGTGCGCATGATCAACCGCTCGCAGGGTGCGATCCGGCACGGGGTCGCCATGATCTCGCTGATCGAGCCCGGGGGAAAGACCGTCGCCAGCACGCTGATCAAGCTGCCTGCGATCGACGCCAGTGCCGCCGGCGAGGCCTCGTTCGCGCTAACGGTTCCGCATCCGCGACCTTGGAGTGCCGAGAAACCGAACCTGTACACGCTTCGGGTTGAGCTGTCCAATGGCTCGGCGCCCCTGCAGACGCTGAACCAACGCATCGGCCTGCGCGAGACCCAAGTGGCCGGCAGCGAGGTCCTGATCAACGGCCGACCGGTGAAGTTCCGCGGCACGTGCCACCATGACTCGCACCCGATGCTGGGCCGCGCGGTCACCCCGGCGCTGACGCGGCAGGACCTGCGCATGATGCGAGAGGCGAACCTTAACGCGGTTCGCACCTCGCACTATCCCCCGATTCCCGAGCTCGTGGAGTATGCGGACGAGATGGGCTTGTACGTCGAGGACGAGGCGAGTTTCTGCTGGGTGGGGGTCGCGGACGACCTTCGGAACGTGCCGCGCATCCTTCAGCTCACCGGCGAGTTGCTCGCACGCGACCGCAACCACCCCTCGGTGTTCATGTGGTCGCTGTCCAACGAAAGCGAGTTTGGGTTCGCATTCCAGAGGAGCCACGAGTGGGTCCGTCGGGTCGATCCGAGCCGCCCGACCGCCGCCGCCACCAGCGCCTGGCTCGAGATCGCGACCCTTCACAACCCCATCTCCGTGGCTCGCATCGCCGAAAACGAGAAGCTGGACAAACCCTTGTTCTTCGACGAGGCGTGGTGCATCTTCCAGGGCATCTTCGGCGACGTCGCCGAGATGTGGGTCGATCCCGGTATCCGGGACTACTACGCCGCCCCCTTGCGCGAGGTTTACAGCGCGTTCATGAAGAGCAAGTCGACCCAGGGCTCGATGATCTGGTGTTGGTCCGACGACCTGTTCAGCGTCCCCGGCCGCGGTCTCGAATACGGGCGTGAAACCACAAAGAGCCACTTTGTAGACGACGTGTACGGGTTGCCGGGAAGGGGAATCGTGGGTGACGCGCCGTGGGGCGTGGTGGACGGGTGGCGGCGTCGCAAGCCCGAGTTCTGGATCGTGAAGAAGCTGCATTCGCCGGTGAAGATGGCGGAGCGGGGGGTCGATCTCTCGAAAGCGGTGCGCCTCGCGGTGGCCAACGAGTACGACTTCACGAACCTCTCGGAGATTCGCGCCACCTACGCGGTCGGGGCTCGGAGCGGCACGGTCCGGCTCAATGTTCCGCCCCGATCGAGCGGGCGGATGACGATCCCCGCGATCCCCGCCTTCAGGCCGGGCGAGGATCTCCGCATCGCCTTTCGGACCCCATCGGGCGAGTTGATCGACGAGTACCGCTTTCCCACGGCGGTGCCGTTTGACAGCGCCTGGAGGGTTGAGCCGCGCCCGATCGCACTCCATGAGGAGACCGTGCTGGCGGGACAGAACGTGCACCTTGTGGGCGATGGATTCGAGCTGGCGTTCGACCGGAGCGGCGGCTACTTGCGCCGGTGCGTGCGCGGCGTTTGGCCGTTGCTGCTCGAGTTTCCCGCGCTGCACGTGCTTCGCGCCGACGCCCCGGAGGCGCCCGTTCCCAGCCGAAACGAGTGGCGGCTCGAGGCGGTGGACGTGAAGAAGGAGGCCCTCAATGTGCGCGTGAACCTCAAGGGCCGATACCGCGAGTTCGAGGGCGGGTACGACCTGCTGGTCACGCCGGAGGGCGAGATCACGGTTCACTCCCGGTTCAAGTACACCGGGGCCGAGACGCTGGTTCGGGAGATCGGCTGGAGGTTCTCGGTGCCGCGCTCGTGCGACACGCTCTCATGGCGCAGGCAGGCGGAGTGGGGCGTGTATCCGGCAGACCACATCGGCCGCCCGAACGGCCAGGCGCGGGCCTTTCCGACGCACGGCCCGGCGGTGCCGCCGACGTGGTCGTGGAGCCAAGATGGGTCGCCGATGGGCTCGAACGACTTCCGCAGCACAAAGCGAAACGTGGTGGAAGCCCGAATCGCGTATCCCAACGGCATCGGCGTGCAGGTGCTGTCCGGCGGCTCGCAATCGGTGCGGGCGATGGTGGACAGCGACCGCATCAGCGTGCACGTGAACGACTGGTACGGAGGCACCCACGTGGGATGGAACGAGTGGATCTTAAACTACGGCGCCGGCAAGCCCCTCAAGACGGGCGACGTGATCGAATCGACCTTGAGGTTGCGCTTGTGAGGGGGTGGGCTTATCCGGACCCCCTCGCCCCTCTGGGGGAGAGGGGGCAGGGGGTGAGGGGTCCGGGAATGCTCACTCGGCGCGCGCTGTTGCGGCACTCGGCGCTGGCCGCGGCGGGCGCGTGTGTCCCCGCGTGGGGCGCTCGAGGCATGAGGGCCGAGAGGCTGATCGGGAAGGAGGATCTTGCGTTCCTCAAGGAGTTGGCTAGGGCGACCGTGATCTCGGCCACCGTCGGAACGGCGCCGGACACAGGCAACTTGTGCGGGTTCCCGCTGATCACCCCGGGCGGGCACTACCCGGCCATGTGGGTGCGCGACTTCTCGATGGCTTGCGGGTGCGGGATCATTGGACCCGCGGCGATGCGCGACCACCTTCGGCTCATCGCCAAGACGCAGAACGGTCCCGCAGAGCGCCGGCTCGCCAGCGGAGGGGTCATCCCGCCGTTTGCGATCGCCGACCACATCGATTACGACGGCAAGCCGGTGTTCTATCCCGGTACCTACGACTCGGGCGAGAAGCAGGGCGGCGAGCCTTGGGGGGTGCTGCCTCCGGTGGACGATCACTACGAGTTCGTCAATATCGCGCACGCGCTGTGGAAGGGCACCCGCGACACCGGCTTTCTTGCGGAGGTCGTGGAGGGGCGGAGCCTGTGGGATCGGCTGATGGTTGCGCTCAACGCGCCCGTTGTCGATGCCGCCACGGGGTTGGTGACAACGGATGCGGAGCGGCGCGCGGTCGGTTTCGGGTTCTGCGACGCGGTGTATCTGACCGGTTCGCTGCTGTTCGCGTCGCTGCTGCGGTACCGCGCCTTGGGGCAGATGATCGAACTCGGGAAGGCCGCCGGGCACGCGAGTCAGGTTCGGCCCTTTGCGGACAGGCGCGCCCCGCTGGCCAGGGGCGTGCCGAAGACCTTCGCATCGGATGGCTGGCTGCTGGCGGCGACCGGCGTAGGCCGCCAGCCCGACGTCTGGGGCACGTTGTTCGCGCTCCACCTGGGGGTGCTCCAAGGGTCCGCGAAGAGTCGCGCGCTCGGTGCCGTCTACAAGGCGTTTGACGCGGGGACAATCGCATTCAAGGGAGCGGTGCGGCACGTTCCCACAGATCGCGACCACAGCTCGAGCTCGGCGTGGGAGAAGACCGCGGGCGTAGCGCTCAACACGTATCAGAACGGCGCGTACTGGCACGTTCCAACCGGCTGGCTCGTGAGCGCGCTCGTGCAGGTGGACCGCAAGCGCGCCAAGAGCGTGGTGGACGCGATGCTCGCCCACTTCCGAACAGAGGATTGGCGGACGCACTCACGCCAAGGCGCTCCGTGGGAGTGTATCGGGGCCCAAGGCTACCGTCAGAACCCGATCTACATGGCCTCGATCACCATGCCGTTGCAATTGCTAATGTCCCTGTAGCACAGGCACCCCTGCCTGTGGTTCCGGGCCACATCCGTGGCGCACGAAAGGGACACAGGCAGGGGTGCCTGTGCTACAAACCATAATCTGCCATGCCGCGACCGTTGACCTTTGGCAATCCGCTGATGCACGTGGGCATCGACGGGCGGTATTGGATTCGGGACCTGCACACCTCGCGGCCCGGGGGGCATCTGGAGAACCACCTCAACGGGCACCCCATCCGGCTGGGTTTTTGGACGCCGCTGGGGTTCTCGTGGACCGACGACCCCGAGTGGCAGATCGAGATGCGGCGGGAGGGGGGAGTGGGGATCACCCGACTTCGACACCCGGGCCTTGGCATCGATGTCACCGTGAGCGATGCGCTGGTGGGGCCCGTGTATTCGCGGCGCTTCGAGTTCGCGGCGGGCGGGGAAGTGCGGCTTTTCACGAGCCACGACCTGCGGCTGTGCGAGTCGGATGTGGGGGACACGGCCCTTTACCACCCCGGCATCGATGCGCTGGTCCACTACAAGGGGCGCGTGTGGGTGGGGTTCACCGCGCGCACCGCAACGGGCGGGCTGGACGGATATGGCACGGGCATCAAGGGTTTCAACGGGCTTGAGGGCACGTGGCGGGACGCCGAGGACGGAGTGCTGGAGGGTGTTCCGATCAGTCAGGGAGCGGTGGATTCGACCTTGGCGGTGCACCTTGAGTCGGCGGCGGGGCAGTGGATCGAGTGGGCCATGGCCGTTGGCGGGTCCGCTCAGGAGTTGGAAGGGCTGCTTTCTTCTTGGCCCACTCTGCCCCCGATCGCGGATTTCGGGGGTGGCGCTGGGATCACAGGCAAGGGTGCCTGTGCTACTGGGGTGCCTGAGCGGTGGCGGTGGCTGTTTGAGGCCAGCCTTGATCAGATTGCCGCCCATGCGCACGGTGGCGGGGCGATCCTGGCGTCGCTGGATTCCGACATCCTGGCGACGAACCGTGCGACCTACGCCTATGTGTGGCCGCGCGACGGTGCCTTGGTCGCCCAGACCCTCGACCGCGCGGGGCGGCCGGGAATTGCAACGGCGTTTTTCGAGTTCGCCGCGGAGATTATCGAGCGCGATGGGCCGCGTCTGTATCAGAAATACCACGTAGATGGGTCTCTGGGAGCGAGTTGGCACCCGTGGGTGGACGGTCCCCGGCCGCATCAGGGTGACCAGCTGCCCCTGGTGCTTCACGCGCTCGCCACCCACCCTGGGGCGGTTGTCGCTCCGGAAACGGTGTGCGCTGCCGCGAAGTTCCTGTTGGCAGACCGCGACTCCGCCACGGGGCTGCCGCGTCCCAGTTACGATCTGTGGGAGGAGCGCCTGGGCACCCACACGTTCACCGTTGCCGCCGTGATCGCGGGGTTGCGGGGCGCTGGGAAGCTCCTTGGCGATCCGGTCTACACGCACGCCTCCGACGCGATGGCCACGGCTCTGGAGGCGCACCTTGTGAACCCGGAGACCGGCACCCTGTGCCGCGGCCTCGACCCCGCAGGCAAGCCCGACCCGGCCCCCGACGCGTCGCTGCTCATGGTTCCGCTGCTTGGGGCTCTGCCGTTCGACCATCCCGCGGTTGCCGCGACCCTCGCATGGGTGGAAGAAGAGCTTTGGGTCCGCTCTGAGGTCGGGGGCGTGGCGCGCTACCCGGGCGACTACTACTTCCGAAGCTCCGAGTCCTATCCGGGCAATCCGTGGGTCATCACGAGCCTCTGGCTTGCGCGGTGCCTTTGCCGCATGCCCCAAGGCCGGCTCAGGGCGAAGGAGTTGATCGACTGGGCGGCGGCCCGGGCGCATGCGACGGGGGCGCTTCCCGAGCAGGTGCACCCGGAGACCGGCGAGGTTCTGGGGGTCAGTCCCCTGGTGTGGTCGCACGCGGAGTTCGTGCAGGCCGTTTTGGACTACGCCGGGGGACAGGATTGAGGATCGAGGATTGAGGTTTGAGGATTGAGGATTGAGGTTTGAGGATTGAGATTCGAGGATTGAGGATTGAGGATTGAGGTTTGGGGGGAATGTGGCCAGAGTCCGGCTCAATCCTCTAATCCTCTAATCCTCAATCCTTCCCCAAAGCCTGATCCAAATCCCGAATCAAATCCTCCACGGCCTCGATTCCAATTGACGCCCGCACGAGGCTGTCGCTGATCCCGATCTGGGCGCGCACTTCGGGGGGCACGGACGCGTGGGTCATGATCGCGGGGTGTTCGATGAGGCTCTCGACGCCTCCAAGAGACTCTGCGAGGGCAAACAGCTTCACCGCGGACAGGAACTTGCGCGCCCCAGGCAGTCCGCCGCGCGGGAAGAACGTGATCATGCCGCCGAAGCCCGAGCACTGGCGGGCCATCAGGGCGTGGTCGGGGTGCGAGGGAAGTCCGGGGTAGATCACGCGCTCGATGCGTGGGTCGCCCTCGAGCCACTGCGCGACCTTCATCGCGTTCTCGGCGTGGCGCTGCATGCGGATCGCGAGGGTCTTGATGCCGCGCAGCACCAGCCAGCAGTCAAAGGGTCCCGGCACGGCGCCGACGGCGTTCTGGAGGAATTTCAGGCGCTCGTACAGGTCGGGCTGCTTGGGCTCCTTGGCCAGCACGAGGCACCCCATCACCACGTCGGAGTGGCCGTTGAGATACTTCGTCATCGAGTGCATCGAGATGTCAGCGCCGAGTTCCAAAGGGCGCTGGAAGTAGGGGGACATGAACGTGTTGTCCACCGCCATCAGCGCCCCGTGCTGCTTGGCGATGGCGGCCACCGCGGCGATGTCTACCACGTTGAGCATGGGGTTGGTGGGTGTCTCAGTCCACAGAAGTTTGGTGTTGGGTTTCAGTGCCGCGCGGACCGCCGAGGGGTTTTGGGTGCGCACGAAGTCGAACTCGATCCCACGCCGTGCGGCCACCTTCGACATCAGGCGGTAGGTGCCCCCGTACAGGGCGTTACCGGCCACCACGTGGTCGCCGGCGTCCAGCAGGTTCAGAACCGCGTCGATCGAGGCGAGCCCAGACGCAAACACCAGGGCCTTGGAGCCGCCCTCGAGGGCCGCGAGCTGGGCTTGGAGCACCGTGCGCGTGGGGTTGTCGGTGCGCGAGTACTCGTAGCCCTTGTGCTCGCCCGGCCCGGCCTGGGCGTAGGTGCTGGTTTGGTAGATGGGGGTCATCACCGCACCGGTCATCGGCTCGGGTTCGACGCCCGCGTGAATCGTCTTTGTTTCAAACGCGTGCAGGTCTTGCATCAAGGTAGATTGTGACTCAGAGCAGTCCTCTCAAACCTCTCAATATCGGTGCGCGGGGTGCAGCACGATTCTCCCCCTAAATCCTCAATCCTCCATCCTGAATCCTCCCATAATGTGTGTACGGGGTGCAGAGAAATTCTCCCCCTCAATCCTCAATCCTCAATCCTCCAATCCTATCCACTCATGCCGGAGTCCATTCACAACAACATCCTTTCGTGCGTGGGAAACACGCCTCTCGTCCGCCTCAACCGCATCGGTGCGGAGTACGGCTGCGAACTGCTCGCCAAGTGCGAGTTTCTCAACCCCGGGGGGTCTGTGAAGGACCGCATCGGGGTGCGCATGGTCGAAGAGGCCGAGCGCGCGGGGCGAATCAAGCCGGGGGACACGCTCGTCGAGCCCACGAGCGGCAACACCGGCATCGGCATCGCGCTGGCGGCGGCGGTGAAGGGTTACAAGCTCATCGTGACCATGCCCGAAAAGATGAGCATGGAGAAGGAGGTCGTGCTGAGGGCACTCGGCGCGCAGATCGTGCGCACGAAGACCGAACTGCCGTACGACCACCCCGAGTCGCTGTTCGGCGTCGCCAGGAAGCTGCAGCGCGAGATTCCCAACGCGCACATCCTCGACCAGTACAAGAACCCCGACAACGCGCTGGCGCACTACCACGGCACCGGCAAGGAGATCGTCGAGCAGACCGGCGGCCGGTTCGACGCGCTCGTGGCGGGCGTGGGCACGGGCGGCACGATCACGGGGTGCGCCCAGCGCGTGCGGGAGGAGGTGCCGGGCGCGCGCATCATCGGTGCGGACCCCGTAGGCTCGATCCTGGGTGGCGGCGACGAGGTGTGCTCCTACCTCGTGGAGGGTATCGGCTACGACTTCTTCCCGGAGTCCCTGGACAACACCCTGATCGACGAGTACGTGAAGACGCGGGACAAGGAGTCGTTTGCGCTGGCCCGGGCACTCATCCGCGACGAGAGCCTGTTGTGCGGTGGCTCATCGGGCTCAGCGCTGTACGCCGCGCTCGAGATCGCCAAGCGCAAGCCCGGCCAGCGCATCGTGGTGATCCTCCCCGACTCGGTGCGCAACTACATGAGCAAGCACCTGTCGGACGCGTGGATGGCCGAGCACGGGATGGCTTAGATGGTTTGGTGGTTTGTGGTTTGATGGTTTGTGTTCGGACTCCCACCACAAACCACCAATCCAACCCCCGTTACCCTGCCGACTTGCGTCTTCGAGCGCGGTTGGCCATGCTGGCAACGCCGACGGCCAACGCGATCATGGATGCGGGCTCAGGCACCGGGGCATTCGTGATGAGGTTCGAGTCCAACGTCACCGCGCCGTTTCGGGCCAATGCGCTGCCTTGGTCGATGATCGCCCCCGTCGTGAGCGTGATGCTCGTCAACGCAAGGATGTGACCCCTGAACGCCGTGGTTGTGCCGAGGGTAGCCGAACTCCCGACTTGCCAATACACGTTGTGGCCGGTACCCCCGTTGATCACGGTGACGATTGAGCTGCCTGCGGTGGTGAGGGTGCTGCCGATCTGGAAGTCAAACCGTGCGTTCGGATCCCCTTGCGCGTTGAGGGTCAGGTTTCCTGTGAGTTGTGCTGAGGTGTCGAAGTGATAGACCCCTGCAAACAGCGTTAGGCCCCCCAAATCTTGGCCGGTCAAGTTCTGGGTGGGCGTCTCGCCGGCCAGAATATCGTAGGCGATCGTGACGGCGCCTTGAGCCGCCTGGGCGACCGCGTCCCCTGGGAAGACCGATCCATTGATGACGATTCCGGGCGGAAAGCCCGTGATTGCGGACCCCGGCCAGACCCCCAGGTCGCCCGAGAGCACGGTCGGGCCGGTGTTGGTGACCGTGGATCCAGCCAACACTGCAAAGGAGTTGGCAGAGCCCAGAAACTGGGCGCTGGCCTGAGCGTGCAGGCCAAAGAAGCCAATGGTGGCCATTGCGGCCGTGAGTGTGAATTTCATGTTTCTCGTCCGATCGCTGCCTCGCAAATCGCAGATCCCCTTTCTGATTCGGAATTCGCGCATTGGGAGACCGTAACATTGTCCACCTTTCGTGAGAACTGGGCAAGTCGGGATCTTCGCTGTCAGTGCAATGCGGGACAAGTGCGGTACTCGCCCTTTCTGGTGGGAGCAGGGATTTGGGATCGGAAACGAAGCGGGAAATCCCTCCGATCCCTGATCCCGGATCCCCGATCCCGTAAACTACACCCATGCCCTGCGTGGACGATCTGATCAAGTGCCTCGACGCCGTGGTGGCCGGCGGCTGCGGGAACGCGTGCTGCCACAAGGTCAAGGATGTGCTGGAGAGGATCATCGCCTCGGGGCATGATTTCATTGGCCCCGAGTTCCTGGTGCCCGCACCCGGCAGCTACGCGCGGCGCCTGCTGCATCGCGACCCAGCCGGGAGGTATTCGGTGCTCGTGATGGTTTGGGACACCGGCCAGGGCACGCCGATCCACGACCACGCGGGCATGTGGTGTTGCGAGTGCGTGTACCGCGGGCGCATCGAGGTGGTGTCCTACGACCGCGTCGACGAGGCGTCCGGCGACACCGCCGAGTTCACCGAGCAGACGCGTATCATGGCTGGCGTGGGCGAGGCCGGCGCGCTGATCCCGCCGTTCGACTACCACACGATCGAAAACCCCGACGGCACCCCCGCGATCACCCTCCACGTGTACGGGGGCGACATGACCTGGTGCCACGCGTTCGTTCCCGAGGACGGCCACTTCCGCCGCGTGCGCAAAGAGCTGTCGCTTACCGCGTGACCGGGGATCGGGAATCAGGAATCAGGGATCGGGGAAGCGGGAACCGGGGAGAGGATTGAGGATTGAGGATTGAGGATTGAGGATTGAGGATTGAGGATTGAG
>CAYJMZ010000005.1:0-8154 GCA_964370995.1 uncultured Fimbriimonadaceae bacterium
GCTCGTCGCCTTGCATTCGAGCGGCTTGCCGCGAGTCCGGTGGGGACCCGCCGACAAGTCGCCGGAGTGAAAGGCGACGAGCAAGCTCGCGCACTCTAAAAGGGGACCAAGCCGGGAACCCTATTTGTTAACCTTGAGGAAGCCCTAGGCCTTGCGGCGGCGGCGCAGGAGCGCGGCGACGCCGAGGCCGAGGGCGGCCATGCTTGCCGGCTCGGGCACAGGCGAGTAGTTGATGTCGCCCGAGAACGCGCGCGGCGTGAACACCGAGCTACCGAAGGCCACGGCGCCCGTCCGCGCGTGCGCGCCGAACAGCGTGATGTCCGCGTTCGAGAACGTGGTCGTCGCCGTGCTGCCGGTGCCTTGATAGCGAATGCCACGGTTCACCGTGGTCGAGTGGATGTAGATCCCGGTGGTTGTTCCCGACCCGAGGAGGATCGGTGACGCGAGCACCAGCGGAGCCGACTTCACCGCCGAGCCCGCAGTAATGCCGGCAACGGTCTCGGAAAGAGTCCAACCAGCGCTACCCGTCTGAAATCCGACGTACGACCCGGGCCGGGTGTACACCTGAACAGAAACGGCAAAACCGGCGGTCCCATTGAAGTAGGTCGCGAAGGAGTTGAAGCTCAACGCGCCCGCCGCCGGGGTCAGATTGAAGAAGACCCCACCGAACCCGTTGTTGGGGGGAAGGGTGGTGAGCGTCTGCGCCGAAGCTACAACGGGGACCGCGACCAAGAATGCCAAGATATAAGTTCTCATAAAATCCTCTCAACAGCATAGATGCTGGTGTTGCACTATAACATGGACCCCAAGGATATGTACCCCTTGGCCTGAAATCCCGGCAATTGTTCCAGGTTGGCGGGGGACGCGGATTTCGGAATCGGCGAGACGCCGAAGCCACCTTATTCGCCGCCGAGGCGGGTGAACTTCAGTTCGGCGACGGTCCAGTCCAGCCGGTTTTCCAGCGCGAAACGGCCGCCGAGGGCGCGGGCGAGGCTCACCACGATCTGAAGGCCCAGGTGCGAGTTCGCCGCGGCATCGAACTCCTCGGGCAGGGGATCGCCGCTGTTGGACACCCACAGCGACACTTCGTCGTCGAGCAGTTCCACGTTGATGTGCACTTCGCCCTTGAGCGTGTCGCGAAACCCATGTTCGATGGCGTTGAGCAGCAGTTCGTTGAGGATCAGCGCGACCTGGGTGGCCTGTGCCGTTCCGAGGTGCACGTCCACGCCGCGCACTTCGAACTGGATGCTCCGATCGGGAAGGATCAGCGAGTGCTGTTGGTGCTGCACGAGCACCTCCGCGATGGAGCGCACCCCAACGTGGTCCAGGTCTTCGCGACCCAGCAGTTCGTGCACCGCCGAGATGGCCAAGATGCGCGACAGCGTGTCGTTGATCGCCACCTCGAGGGACTTGTAGCTGCTGTGGCGCAGTTGCAGTCGGAGCAGGCTGGCGACCTGTTGCAGGTTGTTCTTGACGCGGTGGTGCATCTCCTGCATCAACGTGGAGCGCACCTGGAGTTTGGCGTGCTCGATGCTGATCGCAGCCTGCTTGGCGAGCATCTCCAGGGCGCGGACCTCGTCAGCGGGGAAGTCGTGCGGTTGGAGCGTGTAGCACGTCAGCACGCCTACAACGCGGTCTTGCAGGGTGAGGGGCACACAAATCATGGAGCACAGGCCCTGCTCGATGGCGAGGTCGTGCCCGATGTAGTCCTCCTCCGAAAGCACGTCCGGCACGATCACGGGCGCCCCGAGGCTGATGGCGCGGCCTGCGATGGACTCCCCGAGCTTGATCGCCCGCTTGCGTTGGTAGGCGCGGGCGGTGGATTGCGTGGCGCGCAGCACCAGCTCGCCGCGCGCCTCGTCCAGGAGCCGAACGGTGCACACGGCGTAGTTGAACTGCTGCGCGGTGAGATTCACAAGCAGTTGCAGGATCTCCTCGAGGTACGGGCTCGATGAGAGCGTCTTGGACACCTCGCTGAGTGCCCCCAGACGGTTGGATTGCGTGCCGGCCTCGTACGCCTTCAGATACCCGAGGTGGCACTGAGTTGCGAACGCGACCAGCTGCTTGATGCGACGCCTCTCTGCCGGGGTGAACGGCCACTTGGTGGTTCTTCTGAGAAGCACGATGCCGTGTGGGCCGTCGCCCGCAAGCATCGGAACCACCGCGAGGGACTCGGTGGGCGCATCCTCCAGACCAGGGTAGCGCGCATAGGACGGGTGCCGTTCGGCGCCTTGCGGGAGGAACAGGGGCTCGCGGGTTTGCAGGGCCATCCCGGAGAGGCCGACGCTTCGCCCGATGCGGAGGCGGACGTTGTACTCCGGCGCGAGGGTGCTGGCGCGGAGAACCAGGGCCGACGCCTCGCGCACGAGGATGTCGCAGGCATCGGCGCCCGTCGCAGTCTGGAGCCGCGTGGCCAATTCGCCCAGGAGCTCCTCCTCGGAATCGCAACAGGCCAGGGCCTCAGCAAGCGAAATCAGGGCATCCGCCTGGGCCATGGCCGATTGTACTCTCCGGGTGGCGGGTCGTTTGTCGTTGGTCGTTCGTCGTTCGTCGTTTGTCGTTTGGAGGCGGAGTGCCGGACGCCCTTGCAGGAGTCCCGTCCGAACGACCAACGACCAACGACCAACGACCCTAAAACGGTCCGATGGCGGTGGTGCTGATCCGTTCTGGCGCGAGGAGGTCGCGGGCGAGTTCGATCACATCGCTGTTGGACACCGCCTCGAGTTTCGCGAGCGTTTCGTCGATGGGGATGTCCCTGCCGTAGTTCATCTCGTTCTTGCTCATGCGCATCATGCGGCTGCTCATGCCCTCCAGCGCCAGCACGAGGTTGCCCGCGAGGTGCCGCTTGGTGCGCGCGAGTTCGTCGTCGTCCAGCCCGTCGCTGGCGATTCTTGCGAACTCGGCCGCGGTGAGCTCGCGAACCTGCTCCCAGGTTTCCTTGCCCGTTCCCCCGTAGACCGTGAACGCCCCACCGGCGGAGTAGGCGAGCGTGTACGTGCCGATCGCGTACACGAGGCCGCGCTTTTCGCGGATCTCTTGGAAGAGGCGACTGCTCATGCTTCCCCCGAGCGCCCCGTCAAGTACGGATTGCACGTAGATCTTGGGATCGCCGATGGACACGCCGTCGGTGCCGATGCAGAAGTGGACCTGTTCGACGTCCTTCGCCACGAGTTTCTCGCCGGGGGCCCCCACAGGGCGGGCAAGGGGCTCGGCGCCGCCGCCCTGGGGAAGGTCTCCCAACGTGCGCTGGGCAGCTTCGACCACGGCTGCGGGATCCACGTTTCCGGCGACGGCGAGCAGCACGTTGCCCCCGGTGTAGCGCCGCTGCATGTAGCCCACGAGGTCGTCGCGTTTGAATGCGCCAACAGATTCGCGTGTGCCGATGATGGGCAGCCCCAAGGGGTGCGTGCCCCAGCGCGCCAGCAGGTGCAGGTCGTGGACCTGGTCGCTGGGCTCGTCTTCGCTGCGTTTGATCTCCTCGATCACGACTCCCTCTTCGCGAAGGAGCTCCTCGGGGTCCAAATTGGAGTGCCGCATCATGTCCGTCAACACATCCACGCCGCTTGCCGTCTCATCGGACAGCACTCGGCAGTAGTAGCACGTGGCCTCCTTGTCGGTGAACGCGTTGAGGCTTCCCCCCTGGCCCTCGATGGCCTCGGCGATCTCCTTTGCGGTCCGCCGTTCCGTGCCCTTGAACAGCATGTGCTCGATGAGGTGGGTGATGCCCGCCTCAGTGGAGAGTTCGTGGCGGCTGCCGGTTTGGCACCACAGGCCGATCGCTGCGGAACGGATGTGGGTGATGGGCTCGACAAGCACGCGCACCCCGTTGGCGAGCGTCTGCGTGTGGATGTTGGACATGGGCGCTCGGATTATGGCGCACCCAGATTGCGCGTCCGGGCCCCTCGCCTCGATCCGTCGGGGAGAGAGGTTGGGGTGAGGGGTCCGACCATCCCATCGTGCCTCAGCCGATCCGGGTCGCGAGCGTGCCCAACCGATCGATGAACACCTGGACCTCGTCGGCAGGTTCCAACCGAAGTGGGCTGTCCGCCTGCCAGACCGGCCCGCACAGGATCAGATCTCCCGCCGCAAGCGGGCAGGACTCCGAGGCGAACGCGATCAGGGAGGACATGCCGGCGGTGAGTTCGGACAGATCGATGCTCCCCGCGTCGATGCCGTTGACGCGCACGACGCCGCGCAAGTGCAGCACCTCGCCCTGCTCGTCGTGGACCGTGGCATCGGCAATCTCGTCCGGGGTCGTGAGGAACGGCCCGCACGCCACGGCGACGTCGTGTGCACGCGCCTCATGCCCGGGTCCCTGGTCGCGTGCGACGAAGCAGTTGGCGATCGTGTAGCCCAGAATCATCTCGGACGCCTGCTCGGGCGTCACCGCGAAGCCCTCCGTTGCGAGGACAACAGCCAGACAGGGCACAATGTCGAGCAAATCGGTGAATGCGGGAGGCGTGAGCAGCCTGCTGGGCGCGATTAGGGCGGATGGATTGAGATAGCGGAAGGGAGGCCCCACCGCCGCGTCGCCCACGAATCCAGACCCGCCATCCGCGGGGAACAGGCGAATGCTGGGTGGCCGCCCAACGGGGGTCAGCGGAACGAGATCCGACCAGTCGTGAACCGCCGAGGCCTGGGCACCGTCCGTCTCGTAGACCTTGCTTCCATGGAGGAACCCGGAGCGGGTTCTCCCAGGCTCGGCAGCAAGCTCGAATCGGCACAATTTCACCCCAAGAGGTTACCCTTGCACCGCCGGGGAACCCATTTGACACGCAGGGGCGAATCAGGTAGCATCCCATCACACCGGGAGCAGAGGTAGGATAGGCGAATGTCACTCAAGGTTTTGGTCTGTGACGACGAAAGGCACATCGTGCGGTTGATTCAGGTCAACCTCGAGCGGCAGGGCTTTGAGGTCGTAACCGCGTTCGACGGGAAAGAAGGCCTCGAAAAGATTCGGTCGGAAAAGCCGAATCTGGTCGTGCTGGACGTGATGATGCCGTACATGGACGGGTTTGAAGTGCTGAAATCGCTTCGCCGCGACCCTGAAACGGAGTCCTTGCCCGTGATCATGCTCACCGCCAAGGCACAGGACAAGGACGTGTTCGAGGGCTACCACTACGGCGCCGACATGTACCTGACCAAGCCGTTCAACCCCATGGAGCTGGTGACGTTCGTCAAGCGAATAGCCCAGGGAAGCGACAACGGCGAAGACGGCGGTCCCAAGCGCTACGACGTCTAGCGAAGCGGATCACTCATCCACCGGGGCTTTCCCATGCCTCCGCAGCCCCGCTGTGGAGGCTTTTCTTATTTCCCATGCCTCCGCAGCCCCGCTGTGGAGGCTCTTCTTTGGGATGGTGCTTTTCATGGGGGTGTTGGCATTTTGTGAAAAGGTGGTCTACAATCTGTGAATACGTATTCACGAACGGTTCGCCGCCATGACCCAAGAAGAAGTCGCCCGCATCGCCAAGGTTTCGCAAAGCACCGTGTCGCGCGTGCTTGCGGGTGACGAGCGTGTGGCGCCCCGCATCCGGGACCGTGTGGCTGCGGTGATGCACGAGGGCAACTACCGACCCGACGCACGGGCGAGGTCGCTTCGGAGCCGGCGTTCGGAGATGGTTGGGCTCGTGGTCAAGCGGCCCCACGGCGGCTTGCGGGACGACCCGTTCTTCACCAATCTTATCGGCGCCCTGGTGGGTTCGCTCGCGGGGGGCGGGTCGCATCTGTGCGTGGACCTCGTCGAGTCCGACAAGGGACAGGAGGCCGTGTACGAGGAGTTGTTGCGCTCGCGCCGTGTCGATGGGCTGATCCTCGTCGAGCCCCAGGCACGGGACGAGCGGATCCACAAGCTCCAAGACGAGGGGTTCCCGTTCGTGCTCATCGGGAATCCGGGGGAGGGTTCGGGCATCTGGTCGGTGGACAACGACAACGTGGCCGCAGGGGAACTGGCGACTCAACACCTTGTCGAGGTCGGCTACCGTAGGATCGCGATGATCGCGGGTCCTCCCGGTGTGGCGGTGAGCGACGACCGCGTTGCGGGTTACCGACGGGCCATTCGCGGGGTGGGACGCGAGGAGCAGGTCATCCACTCGCGCTTCGGGTTCGATGCCGCCGCACAGGCCGCCCGCGAGGCGCTTGCCGCGCCGTTGCCGCCCGACGCGTTCGTGGTGCTGGACGATTTCATGGCGATGGGCATGCTCCAGGCGCTCCGGAAGGCGGGCCTTCGCGTGCCCGACGCGGTGGGGATCGTGAGCTTCAACGACAGCCGCCTTTGCGAGTTGCTCGATGTGGGACTGACCTCGATGAGCCTCAATCTGGACGCGATCGTCGCCGCAGCTTGCCAAAGGCTGCTCGCGATCATCGACGACGTCGAGCTGGAGGGGCCGAGGCGCATCCTGGTGCCGTGCGATCTCGTAGTGCGCGGATCGTCCCGGGGGCCGGGGGGCGAACCGTGTTGAGCACCCTGCTGTGGATCAGCCTTCAAACGAACACCCCGCACGTGTTCAGCTATCGGGCCGACAGCCCCTTGCAATCGGTGCACGTGGCGGGCACCTTCAATAACTGGGACAAGCAGGCGACGCCCCTGGTGCCCGACGCCGATCGGATGGTCTGGACCAAACGCGTGCCACTCGGCGTCGGCAAGCACCTCTACAAATTCGTTCTCGACGGCGAGACGTGGATCACCGATCCCAGGAGCGTTAGGAACGAGGACGACGGGGGTGGGAACGTCAATTCGGTGCTCGTCGTGCTTCCCTTGGACTACGGGCAACCGGCCGTGCGGGGGGATGGGAAGATCGCGATGTCGGCGCTTCGGCACGTGGCGGAGGTGCCCGACCGCAACCTGGATCACGGGCGCCTCCACCTCTCCCTGCGCGCCCGCCCGGGGGACATCCAGCGCGTGGAGCTCTTGACCGGCGGAAGAACGGTACCCCTCGAGCCGGTCGCCAACGACGGGTTCTATGCGCGCTATTCGTGCAGCCTTCCCTGGGACGGAAAGCGGCCCCTCTCCTATGTGTTTCGATGCGCCGACGGCGAGCGGACGGTGTTCGTGGGTCCCGGCGGGGCGACGTCGGTTCGCGGCGACGTGTTTTCAATTTCGCGCAGCTCTTTCAAGCCCTTCGTGGTGCCGTCGTGGGTCGAACGCTCGGTGATCTACCAGGTGTTTCCCGACCGGTTTGCCAACGGCGATCGACGAAACGATCCCCAGGGGGTGGTGCCGTGGGATGCCAAACCCACGTGGTCCAACCGGTTTGGTGGGGACGTGGCGGGCGTACGTTCCAAGAAGGCGTATTTCGAGTCTCTCGGGGTCGGGGCCATCTACTTCAATCCCGTGTTCCAGTCGCCCTCCAACCACCGGTACGAGACCACCGACTACCGTCTGATCGACCGTGACTTTGGCACCAACGCGGAGTTCTCGTCGATGACCCGCGACTTTGCTAGCGACGGCATCCGCACGGTGCTCGACGGGGTGTTCAACCACACGGCGGTGGACTTCGCCGCGTTTGCCGACATTCGGGCCAAGGGCGCGGCTTCGAAGTATCGGGGCTGGTATTTCGTCCACTCATATCCCGTCACGGTGGGGGAGCACCCGAACTACGACGCGTGGTTCGGCTTCCCATCGATGCCGAAGCTGAATCTGGCCAATCCCGACGTGCGCGCGCTCTTGCTCGACGTGCCGCGGTTCTGGCACGAGGGCGCGAAGATCGCGGGGTGGCGCCTAGACGTCGCGAACGAGGTGCCGATGGACTATTGGCGCGCGTTCCGCAGGCGGGTCAAAGCGCTCGATCCCCAAGCGTGGATCGTCGGAGAGGTGTGGGGCGCTGGAACCCCCTGGCTCAAAGGCGACCAGTGGGATTCGGTGATGAACTACCGGTTCCGCGAGGCGAACCTGGGATTCCTGGCGCGCCAGAGCACGACGGGGGACCAGTTTCTCAAGGCGCTCATGGACGTGTACCTCGGCGATGCCCCGCAGGTGTCCAGGAACATGATGAACCTGCTGAGCAGCCACGACACGCCGCGTTTCCTGACGATGGTCAACGAAGACAAGAGCGCGCTCCAATTGGCGATGCTGTTCCAGATGACAATGCCCGGCGCGCCGACGGTGTACTACGGCGACGAGATCGGGCTGACCGGCGGCTACGATCCGGGCATGCG
>CAYJMZ010000005.1:8164-15593 GCA_964370995.1 uncultured Fimbriimonadaceae bacterium
GTCCAGGAACATGATGAACCTGCTGAGCAGCCACGACACGCCGCGCTTCCTGACGCTGTGCGGTGGGAACGAGGCGAGGGCGCGCCTCGGGGCTCTGGTCCAGTTCACGTGGGTCGGCGCACCGAGCGTGTACTACGGGGAAGAACTGGGCATGACCGGCCAGGCCGATCCCGACAACCGCCGCGGCATGGACTGGAGCCGCGCCACCCCGGGGAACCGCACGCTGCGCTGGTATCGGGCCCTGGGCGCGCTCCGAGGCGCCACACCAGCGCTGCAGTCGGGCGACCCGATTCCGCTGGCATCCACCGCGGACGCCGTTGCGTACGGCCGCACACTTGGAACCACGCACGTGCTGGTCGCGCTGAACCGGAGCACCGCAAAGACCACGTTGAAGGTCCCGCTCAACCGCCTTTCGGGCAGCGCCTCCTACGTCGACGCGCTCACCGGGACCCACGCCACGCCCAGGCGCGGTGTGCTCACGCTTTCCTTGGCCCCTCAAACGGGGGTCGTGCTGCTTCCGGGCAACGCGAAGTCCAAGGCCGTCGCCTCATCCATCATTCGGATCCTCGGATCCAAGGAGCCATCATGAACACCATCCGTTCGAAGGGATTCACCCTCATCGAACTGCTCGTCGTGATCGCGATCATCGCCATTCTGGCGGCGATCCTCTTCCCGGTCTTCGCCCAGGCCAAGCAGGCCGCGAAGAAGGTCACGACGATCAGCAACCTCAAGCAGATTCAGCTTGCGTCCATCATGTACCAAGCCGACTACGACGACATGTTTCCCCCAAAGCTGCGCATCGGATTCGGCCCGATTCAGGGTGGTGGGGATCCGACGAACGCGATGTCCTTTGAGAAGATCGTGTGGCCGTACGCGAAGAACGCCGAGCTGTTCCAGTCCCCCGTTGACCCCAACGCGCGCTACGTGACGCCCGTGGGGACCTTCCGTCGCAGTTTTGGCGTGGCCAGCAACGTGTTCCGCGCGGTCCAAGTCGCCCCGGGCTACTGGGGTTCGTTTGTCGGCAAGTCTTCGATCAGCGGCAGCTCCGTTCCACAGTCCGCGGACACCGTATCGCTCGGCGAGCGGCGCATGTGTCCCGACCCTGCGGCGGCGGACCCCTGGACGCACGACTCCTGGTTCTGGTGCATCGAGATCAACAACACGCGAATGCTTGAGGCCCCCTATGGAGAGGTGAGCTACTCGTTCTCCGAGGGCGCCAACTGGGCGTTTGTGGACGGGCACGCCAAGTGGTACAGGAAGAACGGAACGCGCGTTTCGGACGGTGTGATGGTCGGAACCCGCTTCCCTGGGTACGAAGAGAAGGCCGCGTGGTGGGTGAGTGGACCTCCCGACCCCTATTGGGACACCGGCCTCTCGTGCTTCGATTCGGGCTGGGCCGCCACCGACGGCGACTGCAAGATTCCGGGCCAGTAGGATGAAGAAAGAAATCTCCCCTGTCCAGGCTGTTGTGCTCATCGTGCTTGCATTGGTGGCGGTCGGCGGTGCCGGGTACTGGTTCTTTGCGTCGTCTGCCGCGGCAGGGCACGCACCCGAGACCGAGATGATCAAGCCGAAAGAGGCTCAGGAGTACTACAAACGGTACACGCAACCCTCCAGGGGCCCGACCGGAGCAAATCAGGCGGGTCCTCCGGGGGCCCCCGTGGCTCCGGGCGGACCTCCCGGCGGTCCGAACGGCGGCGAGGCTGCGGCGCGGGCGAGGGGGAATCCCGACCAGGGCAAGTAGCCGCCCCCGTAGCACAGGCACCCCTGCGCACCGTAGCACAGGCACCCCTGCCTGTGTTCCGGCACAATGCAACGCCTCCCCCGAAGCACAGGCACCCCTGCCTGTGTTCCGGCGAGTGGCGAAAGAACCCGCGCTTGGCCCACAATGTGCTTGGAGTCTCCCTATGGAATCGCTTTTCGCGCAAACTGAATTGGGCACCATGGGCGTGCTGGACGTGGTTCTCTGGCCCGTGGCCGCGGCCGTTGTCGGCGCAATCGTGTGGATCCTGGGCTGCCGCCTCGAAGAAGACGACGGGAGCGGGAAGGTCAAGTGGCTTGCGGTGCTGCCGATGGCCTTCGCGCTCATCAAGGGCCTGGGAATGATGCTCAAAGTGGCGGGGGGCTCCGTGGATGCCGTCCTGTACCGCGACCTCATCGGGGGGCGCAAGATGTTGTTGGCGCACTACGCCGCTTTTGTTGTGCCGCTGCTGATCGCGGGCGGGCTCGTCGCCTACTACCTGGCCCTGCGCCGCAACGACCGCGTGTAGGTTTCATGCGCGACTTGCTACACTACGGGTGTGCAAGAGCAACCCTCTGGACCGGTCGTCGATCGCTCGAAGGTGGTCGGCCTCACCACGAAGCAGTCCCCGTTCATCGAGAACGCTCAGGCCAACGGCGAACTGTACATCTACCAGCCGTACGAACTCTACTCCGAGGAGAACCATACGGCGTGGCGGATGCTGTTTTCGCGCATGCAGGATCGGTGGAACCGCTACGCCAATCCGAATTTCCAGCAGGGCATCGCCAACCTGTGCCTCGATCCCAACGCCGTGCCGCGGATAGAGGACGTCAACCGGTTCCTACAACCCTTGACCGGCTTTAGCGCCAAGCCCGTCAGCGGATACGTTCCCGCGTTTCTGTTCTTCGATTGCCTGCGGAACCGGGATTTTCCGACGACCATTACCATACGCAGCTCGGATCGACTCGACTACCTTCCGGAACCGGACATCTTCCACGACATCGCGGGCCACGTGCCCATGCACACCGACCGTGCGTTCGCGGACACCCTGGTGCACTTTGGCGAGTGCGCGCACACCGCGGCCGAGATTGCCAAGGCGATTCAGGACAAGCACGAGCAGACGCGCGTGCTCACCAGCATCATCAAGGCCATGGCGCGCTTCTTTTGGTTCACCATCGAGTTCGGCCTGATGCGCTCCAACGACGGGCTGAAGGCGTACGGCAGCGGGCTGCTCAGTTCGTACGGCGAGTTGGAGCACTGCATCGAGTCGCCCGAGGTGCAGCGCTACCCGCTCCAACTCGAGTGGGTCGTGAACCAGTATTTCGAGATCGACCACTACCAGCCGCTGTTGTTCATCGCCGACTCGTTCGACCACGTTTTCGATCAGGTGAACGAGCTGGAGCGGTGGATGAAGGAAGGGAAGTTGTCGAACGTGTCCCCCGGAGAGCCGGCCGTGAACGAGGCCGATTTGCGCAGCTTCCTCGACGCCTAGCGCGGGTTCTGAAGAATGGGCTTGCACCCTATGTTCTCGCGCCACGGACGTATCCGATCCCGTGCCACCCTCATCTTGGGGGTGCGTTAGGTGAGAACTCTCGGCGAAAGCACCCCCGACACGAGGGTGGCACGGTTGCGTCGGCCTTCTTCAGCACCCTGATAGCGCGCGCACCGGATGTTCGTGTACCCTGCAAAGTCATGTAGCCCGGTTCATCGGCCTTGCAGCAGGCCCCGGTAGAATCCGGGCCATGCCTGTCGAGATTTTGATGCCCGAACTGGGCGAGTCCGTCCACGAAGGGACCGTCGGCCGTTGGCTCAAAAAGGTCGGCGATCCGGTGAAGGAGGACGAACCGGTAGTCGAAATTATGACGGACAAGGTCAACACCGAGTTGCCGTCTCCAGCTACGGGGGTGCTTTCCAAGATTCTTGTTCAGGAGGGCGAGCTGGTCCGCGTGTTCCATGCGATGGGCATCATCGAGGAGGCGGGCGAGGTGGGCACCTCCGCGGCGGTCGCCCCGAGGAAACCCAAGGAGCAGGCTCCTTCGGCACCGGCTCCTGTGGGCACGGATCCTCGCGTTCGGCGGTGGCTGACCCCCGTGGTGCGCGCCATGACCCGCGAGCACGGAGTCACGGACGCGGAGTTGGACGCGATTTCAGGCACCGGCGCGGACGGGCGCGTCACCAAGAGGGACCTCGAGGGCTATCTGGCGACGCGGGTTGCGACGGTTGCCGGACCCGACCAGGAGCTGGTGCCGCTCACGGGCATGCGCAAGATGATCGCCGACGCGATGCTTCGAAACTCGCAAGTGCCCACGGTCAGCACCACGATCCAGGTGGACGTGAGCCGCATGGTCGAGTTCCGCGCACACAACAAAGACGCGTTCCTTAGCCAGCACGGGGTGAAACTCACGTACACCCCGTTCTTCATCAAGGCCCTCGCGGACACGTTGGCCGAGTTTCCGCTCGTGAATGCGGCGTTGCAGCCGGACAACCAGATCGTGATGCATGCGGGCGTGCACGTAGGCGTTGCCGTTTCGCTGGGCAAGAGCGGCGACGAAGGCCTGATCGTGCCCGTGATTCGGGACTGCCAAAAGAAATCTCTCGTTGAGCTTGCGCGCGACTTGGACGAGATCGCGAAGAAGGCGCGTGAAAGCACCTTGAAGCCCGAAGACGTGCAGGGCGGCACATTCACGCTCACGAATCCTGGCAGTTACGGCGCCCTGTTCGGCACGCCGATGATCAACGCCCCGCAGGCGGGGATCTTGGGCGCATACGGCATCAACAAGCAGGCGGTGATCGTGGACGACATGATCGCCGTGCGCTCGATGATGTACCTCGTGCTGACGTACGACCACCGCATCGTGGACGGATTGCTCGCGGGCCGGTTCCTTCAGTCGCTTCGGGAAAAGCTTCAGAACTTCGACTTCTTCAAGTAGGCGCTTGAGGCCACGGAGGTTTCTGGCGTGCGGGTGCTCTGAGGGTAGAATCGGGTCTCCGGGGCCCGGAACAGGAGCACACGATGGCGCAGGTTGACATCAACATCACCGCAGGCAAGGACACCGTTGGCGAGGCGTGGATGTGGCGGCTTTCTCGCGAGTTCGAGGTCAAGGTCACCATCAAGAAGGCCAACATCGACGCCGATTGCGGGTGGGCGCACATCGTGCTCGACGGTCCGATCGAGGAGATCCAACGGGCCACGTCGTGGCTGATGACCACGGGCCTGCACGTCGAGGCCCTGCAACGCGCCGTCGGGGCATGAGCCTCTTCAAGCCGTACGTCCCGGAAGATTTCGACTCCTTCTGGGTCGAGGCGGCTCATGAGGCACGAACGGCGCCTCTCGACTTTCGTCGCTCGCTCAAGCGCGCGTTTGCTTTGCCCGGGTTCGAGATCGACGAGATCGCGTTCCGTTCGATTTCCGGCGAGACCCTGCACGGGTGGTTTGCTTGGCCGGAGGGAGTCCGCCGCTCGCCCGCATTCCTGTGGCTGCCCCCTTACGGGCGAGAGTCGGAGCTTCCCGGCGAGTACACCACGCGCGCGGGCTACGCGAGTTTGAGCTTCAACTTCTTCGGACACGGCGCGTTCCACCAGGAGGCGTACACCCCGGGGCACGGCTACTTCGCCGAGGGGGCCGACAGTCCCGAGACGTGGATCTTCCGCCGGATGGCGCAGGACGCGATGCTGGCCACACGTGTGCTGCAGGCGCAGATCGAGGTCGACGAGGAGCGAATCGGGGCGATGGGCCTGAGCCAGGGCGGCGGGATGTCCATCTGGCTGGGTGCGTGGTCGCCGATCGTCAAGGCCGTGTGCGCGGACATGCCGTTCCTGGGCGCGATGGGCGCGGCGCTTTCCCGCAACGCCCACCGGTACCCGATGAAGGAGTTGGTGGACTTCGGCGAGTCGATCCCCCTTGGCGCCGAGCGCGTGCTCAACACGATGGCGTACTACGACACCGTGAACCAAGCCACCCGCTGCCGCGTGCCCACCCGCGTGACGCTGGGCGAAAAGGACCCCTCAGCCCGCGCGGAGAACGTCGAGGCAATCTACGAAGCTCTCGCCGGCAAGAAAGAGCTGGTTCGCCTGGACCTGGGCCACGATTGGCACCCCGACATGATCGAAGGCAACCGCGCCTGGCTGGACCGGCACCTGGGCTAGCCCGTGTTGCCCCCATCTTAGAGTGCGCGGACTCTCGATCCGCGCTTTACCCGTGCCGCGGAGCGGCTCCGCCGCACCCGAAAGCGCGAACGATGTTCCCGCACTCTCAAACCGGAGTGGACCTGGATTGGGGTTAGCCCCATTTCTCATCTGGGACCGGTTGGAATGCCTGGCCCAGGGGGAATCTCGCGTCTCAAATCTTCGACGCTTGAGCGTGGCGTTCCCGGCTTCGGCTCGAGACGGAAGGACAAGCTGTACTGGCCAGGCGGCCCCGCTCCCGTGTCGAACAAATAGAAATAGAACCGCCTGCCGGCGGCCCGAGTCACTCCGTGGAGTTGATACCCGTGCTTGTTCACATGAACCTTTGCAGGCCCTTTCGCCGCCTTCACCACCACGCTCGACACCGCGGCCGCGTCGCACGTCACGGGCGTTTGGATCGTGATGGATGGGCCGGGTTTGTCGAGAATGTAATGTAGGTTCCATGCTGCGTGGGGGTCCTGACGAAAGAGTTTGAGCAGCGGTCCGAAGCCCTCTGTCTCCAGTTCGGCTACCATCAGGTCGGAAGGCTTGGGCACTGGGTTCGGGGTGCGATGATAGAGGAGCCTGCGGTAGTTGAACGCGAACTCTCGAGACTCGGTCACTACGCTGTCCGACACGCTGACCTGCACGAGCCTGCCCCCCGACCGCATGATCGTGGCGACCTTGATCGAGAGTGCGCCGATGATCACGGTCACCGCGATCAGCCCAATGTGCCACCCCCTCAGCTTCACTGGTCTATTCTACAGGGGTGGCCGCCCATCCGGGGGTCGAGGCTCAGCGTCTGCCTGCCCACACGGCGTATCAAGGCTCTTGGCCTCTCCTCCTGGAGCTTCGAATACCCCCCAAGTGGGGGACAAGTCCCAATGCAACAGCCTCCTTGGTCGCGATTTGAACCCGAACGGCTTGTCGCGAGAACAGCCGCCCCCCCCATGAGCCATCGTCTCTTTGCGGGATGTCCCCTGCCCGAATGGGCCGCCGACACGCTGCGCGAGTGGGCAAAGGACACCTTCCCCGCGGATGCCGTCCGAATCGTGCGTCCCGGGCAGATGCACGTGACCCTCCTGTTCTATCCCAAAGCCGACCCGGTACTTCGAGACCGCCTCGTGGACCTCACCGCCAAGGTGCAGTGGGACCCGCTCGAGGTCCAGGTGGGGGCGGTCGAGAGGTTCTCCCGCTCGGCAATCGCTGTGACGTTGGAGTCTGCCAACGGTGAGCTGGCCCTTGCGCGTCTCGAACATCGGCTTCGCCGCCCGTTCTCCGAGCCAGCGGGTGCCTATGCGGACGACCCTCTTGCCTGCATGCTGCTCGCGCTTGGGGAGCCGGAGATGAACCGGTTCCGACGCATGCGCGTGCCCACGGGGTTGAGGCTGCACGTCACGGTCGCCCGCGCGCAACGGGGTTGGAAGCCGGGCGCCGTCATCCCGATGCCGTCGCTTGCATTCACGCTGGACCGTTTGGTCCTCTTCGAAAGCCGCCTGGAACCCGGGGGCTCCGAGTACGCGG
>CAYJMZ010000005.1:15603-21756 GCA_964370995.1 uncultured Fimbriimonadaceae bacterium
GTGCTGGCCGAGTCGCGGACGGGGTCGCGGTAGACCTCGATAGGTCGCGGCGGGCCCCCTGCAGGGCGCAGGGTAATGTGTTGGACAGCTGACGTTACTGCGGGCACGTGGACGGAAACGTAGGCCGAACACCCACCTCGAATCGCCCGCGCGCCAGCACCCGACGGTCACTCGGAAGGAAAACTGCGGGCAAGGGGCAGCCTTTGGGCAAGCGGGACTGGGTCATGCGGGTGAAGAACCCCCGCCAAGGCTCGCCGCCTCTTGTCCCGCGGGAACGGAGACAGGGCGATGTTGTCTAGGAAGACGGTATTCGAGCACGAGATGGGCCTGCGCTTTCGCAGCGGCAAGTTCCTCGGGACCTTGGGTCCGGGCAGGTACTGGCTGTGGAGCGGCTCCCAGCAGGTTCTCACCCTGGACACCCGGCCACGCGCAAAGATCGTGGGCGGCCAGGAGGTCATGACCCGCGACGGGGGAACCTTGAGGGCCACCTTGGTTGCGAACTACCGGGTGACGGACGCCAAGGTGTATCACGCCGCGGGAGGTGGGCCCGCCTACCTGGGTCCCAGCCGCTCTGCGCTGTTTGCGATGACGCGCGTCGAACCCGAGGGACCCGCCGATCCCGAAGTCCAGCTGCACCACCGCGCCCAGATTCTCCTGCGCGAGTGGATTACCACCCGGTCGCTGCAGGAAGCGCTGGACGAGCGGGCCACGCTCGCGGGCGCCCTTGCGGAGCCGATGGCCGAGACCGCAAGGGAACTGGGCGTGACCTTGGACAGTCTTGACCTGCTCGACTTCACGATTTCGGGCAACCTGCGCGCCGCGCATGGCGACCTGCTGAAGGCCGAACTCGAGGGCCGTGCCGCGCTTCAACGCGCGCGCAACGAGGCCGCCACGATGCGCAGCCTCATCAACACCGCCAGGCTCGTGCGCGAGCACCCTGGCCTGCTCGAACTCCGCATCCTCACCTCCGGGCAGAAGCCCAGGGTGCACGTGACCGTTAACCCAAGGGAGGGAACCCCTTCCGCTGCCCCTCTTGCAAGCGACGAAGAGGTCTGAACCTGACTCGCCGAGTAACCACCGGGTTTTGGCCACCCCGAGGGCCCAGTCTGGCGCCTCCTCCGAAACCATGACCTACGCAGAACTGCTCAACCTCGCCAAAGGGGCCCAAGGTGACGTGCTGTACACGGTGTTGGGGAAGGGGTTCACGGTGGGCGTGTACCTCGATTGCCCTTTCTTTACGCCGCTCTCGACGGGATTGGGCCGAAGCGATGGACGCAAGGCCGCGGAACGGTTCTTGGAGCGTTTCAACCAAACAGGCTCACTCCGCACGTCCGACTACCAGGACGTAACCCGCAACGCCTCGTACTTCCTGCCCCTGGTCCAGTGGCGGCAAACCTAGCAGGCCCTGTCTGGAGCGCTGGTCCCAAGAAGCGGCCAGGAATCATGGTAATGACTGGTGGATCGTGCCCATCAACGTGGAGATCGAGCTCCGTCGATCACCACCTGAGCGTGGCCGACAACGGCGGGATGAAGATCCGCTCGGGCGAGCAGCGATCCTACCTTCGACCCCCCCCCCCCCCGCCCCCCCCCCCCCCCCCCCCCCCCCCCCCCCCCCCCCCCGGGGGGGGCCCCCCCCCCCCGGCCCGCCCGGCCTCAGTCGAGGCGCGAGGAGAGGAGGGAATAGCCCGCGTCTTACCCCTGGAAAGAGGGAAACCGCTCTAACAGGGCGAACTGAGGCAGAGATGCGCATCGCCCTACTCCTCTGCTGGACCTCCCTCGCGCTGTGCGCCCTCGGTCGCTCCCAGTCCAGTTCCCCCGAGGCTCCGAAGGTGACCACTCTGCCCGAGTCGTTCTTCGCACTGGTGCGAGAGCCCGACCGGGTTGCCGCCCGTGCGTTCTATCAGAAGTTTATCGACGTGGAAGGGATGCCCGTCGTGGCTTCTGGGGAAGTGTCCGACCTCGCGCTCCAACGCACCCACGGCATCGTCACGCATCTGCTCGCCGGCCGGCCCGACGTGCTTGCCGCCATGATCAAGCGCGGGATGTACCTGATCATCATCGGCAAGGATCAGCGCTACACGGACATGCCGGAGTACCGCAACTCGTCCAACCCCGAGTACATGAACGAGCGCGTTCGGGGAACGGGCGGCCAGCCGACGAGTTTCGGCGAGGAGAACCTGCTCAGCCTTCCCTTGGACCGCTACGACGACGAGAGCATCGGGGTGCACGAGTTCTGCCACACGATCGACAGCGCGCTTCGCACAGTTGACCCCACCTGGAGTGCGCGCAAGGATGCGGCGTTTCGTGCGGCGATCGCCAAGGGACTTTGGAAGAACACCTACGCCGCCTCAAGCGCCGGCGAGTTCTGGGCAGAGGCCGCGCAGTCCTACTTCGACTGCAACCGCGTCAACAACTGGAACCACGGTCCGGTGGGCACGTGCGAACAGCTGCACACGTACGATCCCGACACGTACGCGTTGGTCCACGAGGCGTTCAACCTGAGCGCCTCGCAGGATTGGCGCTACACGTTCCTCCGGAAGCTGCCCAACGTCGAGGCGCAGCCCAAGAAGTTCGGCCACGACCCCTTCTACACCAAGTTCACATGGGCGCGCGAGTTCACCGTGCTGGGCCGCGGCGCGAGCGATGAGGCGTTGCTGAGGGCCAACGATACTATCAGAAAGATGTTCGCGTACCGACACGACATCCTCAAGGCCGTGATCGCCGAGGGTGTGAAGTTGGTCGTGCTTGGACGGGCTGAGGCGGTATCGAGCCTTCCCGAGGAGTACACGCCCACCACCAAGACGATGGTGGTGGGGGAAGAGGACTCGCCTACGAGCAGCGTGATCGGGGTGTTCGCCCGCGCCCTTTACCGCGTGACCGCGAATCGTCCCGTCGATCCAAACTGGAACAATCGAGGTCGGGACGTGCAGCAGTACGAGCTCAGGGTCAAGCGCCTGGACATCGAGTTCGGCAATCGCGTCACAGCCCTGTTCGGGCTGGCGATCGCCAAGGGTCTTTGGAAGGGAACCACCGCGCACAACGATGCCGAGAGCTACTGGGTCGAGGGCGTGCTGGCCTACTTCGACGCGACGGGCTCCGCGACCAGGGAACGCCTCCGCCAAAACGATCCGGATCTGTTCGCGCTCGTTCACAAGACCATGGCCTACGAGGGCCACGTGGATTGGCGCTATGGGAGACCCGGTTGAAACGCCGCGAGCAGCTGCTTTCATATGCCATCTGCGATTCAAGATTCGGGTGCCACGCCCGCTTTCCCATGCCTCCGCAGCCTCGCTGTGGAGGCTTTCGCTTACCTCGGGGACTTGGAAAGCTGGCGCCGCAAACTCAGCTCCGAGAGGGGCTCATGGAGCGTTGCTCGACCTGACCAGTGCTTGCACACGGTCGTAGATACTGCGCTGGCCAGGATCTAGGGCTCGGGGATCGATGCGCGCCCATTGTGCCCGCCAGTTAACACCGCTGACCGAAGTGCGTCCAGGCCGGAGGAACTTTGCGATGTGCTCTTCAAACGAGCCCATGTCGTTGATTGACAGTCCTTGGTGATGCTGGTTCCAAGCCGCACCTATGAGGAGTAGCGCGCGAACATCTTCTGGCGTCAGTCCTGCAACAATGCCTCCCCTAAAATACGAGAAGAGAAGATCCAGGTGCTGCCCTAGAAGCTCCGACTGGCTCTTTGTGCTGGCAATGAAGGCGCCGTACACACCGAGGAGGGTGGCTGCGTCGGCACGATCGGCACCTCCGACCACCCCCCGAGCCAGCTTGTCGAATCCATCGACCTGCTCCGGAGTATACGGCCGTAACACGTAATACTTCCATGCAAGCACGTTCGCCTGATGCTCCTTCTTGACTCCAGGGGGCCGCTCAGTACGTGCCATCGGCCCCGCAGCGTTGACTCGCATATACTGCTGGTCGATGATTCGGTAGATCTCGGGGTGGCGGAACTTGTCCCGCCCGATCTCTACGAGAATCTGTTCCAAGGGCACGCGAGGCTTGAGCGCCCCGCGCCCAAAATCTTCGACAAGCTTCTCATACTCCGCTGCGAAGCGGATGGTGTCCCTTCTCCAGTTAGCTGACGGAATATCCCAATAGTCGTGAAACACATGGATCGTTTGCGGGTTGGGAGCTGGCGCTGTCTGAATCCCAGGGGCTCCGATTGCGAGTAAGACCATCACAAGAGTCATTGTTGCTTCACCTCAAACCTGTCCACCAGGGTTGCGTCATCACCTCACGTCGTACCGCAATCCCGTAGTCGGTCTCTCCCATGTTGCGGTGGCAGAACGCCCGGCAGTCTACTGCTTGCACGTTCGGCACCTTGCCGTTGATCACACCGGTTCCTGGGCTAGCGCCAATTCCGTCCAGGTGGAATGCCTGGCCCAGGGGGAATCTCGCGTCTCAAGCCTTCCACGGTTAAGCGGGGCGTTCCCGGCTTCGGCTCGAGATGGAAGGACAAGCCGTACTGGCCAGGCGTCCCCGCTCCCGTGTTGAACAAATAGAAAGAGAACTGCCTGCCGCCGGCCTGAGTCACTCCGCGGAGTTGATAGCCGTTCTTGTCCACATGAACCTTAGCGAGCCCTTTCGCCGCCTTCACCGCCAGGCTGGACACCGCGGCCGCATCGCACGCCACGGCCCCTTGGATCGTGATTAATGGGCCGGGGCTGTCGAGATTGTAGTGTAGGTTCCATACTGCGTGGGGGTCCTGACGAAAGAGCTTGAGCAGCGGTCGGAAACCCTCGGCCTCCAGTTCGGCCAGCATCATGTCCGAAGGCTTGGGCACTGGGTTCGGGGTGCGATGAAGGAGGACTCTGCGGTAGTTGAACGCGAACTCTCGAAACTCGCTCACCTCGCTGTCCGACACGCTGACCTGCACGAGCCGGCCCCCCGACCGCATGATCGTGGCGACCTTGATCGAGAGTGCGCCGATGATCACTGTCACCGCGATCAGCCCAATGTGCCACCCCCTAAGCTTCATGGGGCAATTCTACAGTGGTGGCCGCTTATCGGGGGGGCCCATGCCTCCGCAGCCTCGCTGTGGAGGCTTTCGTTTCGACTGACTAATCCTGAGAAGCCAGATAAGCCTCCAACTCCTGTTCGGCCTCTTGGCGAGAGGTGACCTCCACCAGCAAGGCCTCAAGGTTCAGGTTCGAGTCGGCTTCGCTGCGGGATTGATCGACCTGGAGCAGGTCAGCCGCCCGACCCAACCGCAAGGAGTTCTCATACATGGGCCTGAGACTCCTTGGCACGTCAGCGCCTCGACCTTCTGCAGGTGTCGGAAAGCGATTGAGCATCTCCACCGCTTCCAACCCTTCGGGCGTCAGCGTAAGTGCCCTGGGGCCACTGGGGTCGCCATAACTCGGGCCAAAGAAGGGTCCAATGCGAAGCAGTGCGTCGGCAAGCGTCTCGTCTGCAGCCGCAATGACCCTAGCACGCAGATCCGCGGGAAGTGCGGGCTCCCGCTCCAGAGCCTGTAGCGCGCGGTGGCGGTGCAGACAGAGCGCCTCGAGAATCTTTCCCGCAACCGGAGCTAGATCCCGGTCGAGGCGGTTCTCTTGAAGCGCATGGTGGAGATTCTCGATGTGAGCCTGTACCTGCTTGCCTTGTACGACCCTACGCTGCCTCTTGTTGATCATGCCCTCGATCCCGCGTGCAGCGAGGGCCGTAAAGAACGTGCCCGGACCGAACCACGCGGCCGCAGCACCCCAATCCCATAGCAGCCCCAAGCCGAGCGATATGACTACTTGAGCGACGAGCACACCGAGGCAAAACCCGCCCTCGGAAACTGCGGAAACCTCCTGACCGGAGTGCCGGTCCAGATAGTCGCTCAACGCGGGATAATTCGCTGGCACGACCATATCATGGCGAGCTTTTGGCCGGAACATCCAATCCGTAGGCGGAAAGCTGCAGCCCCGCCCCCGCCAGGAATCCTCATCGTGCCGAGGAGTGGGCTACCACGATGTACAGCTTTCGCTGATAGATGAAGCTCACCCGCTTGCTGTCCGGATTCCACAGCACGCCGCCGAAGTGTTGGTAGTGGTCCATCTGCTTGACCACGTCCTCCGTGTGAAACGGGAGCACTCCGATCTCGGTCATCTTATCGCCGTGAAGGCCGCTGGTCCATAGGGAAACTGACCTGTAGGGGTA
>CAYJMZ010000006.1:0-12891 GCA_964370995.1 uncultured Fimbriimonadaceae bacterium
CCGCTAGGCCTGGCGGTCGACGACGGCTCGAATGCCGATGGTGCCGATGATCGCCGCGACCCGCCGGCACTCGGCTTCCGCGGCGTGGTGCACGACCGAGGCCCCGAGGTGGTCCACCTCCCACGTCTCCAGGTACGCCTCGTCGGCCGAACACCGCGTGGCCACCATCAGCACCACCATCACCTCGTCGTAGGTGTTCACCTCGTTGTTGAACACCGTGACCAGCCACCCGTCGCTTTGCGTGAAGCCCTCGGTCGAATCGATGCGGGGGGCGTCGATGGTGCCCGCGCCAGACCCTTGGCGGGGAGGAATCTTCATCAGTCGTTCCACTCCGGGAGCACGTCGGTCACGACGCCGATCCTTGAAATCGTCGCGGCCGCGTCGACGCACGTGGATTGGTCCGCGAAGTGCACAGGCGCCTTGCCGTAGTGGTGGGCTTCCCACGCCTCGATGGAAGCCTCTTCAAGATCGCAGCCGGTCGCGGCCATCAACGCCACGATCACCTCGTCGAACGAGTTGGTGTGGTTGTTGTGGATCACGACCATCCACCTACCACCCGTGCCATTTTGCGGGTCGCTGATCTCGGGTTGAAGGAGAGGGGATTGCATGGCTCTGTTCAGCTTTAGGGGCCAAGCCTATTGTACAACGGGTAGCGGCCGAGTGCCACCCAATGAGCGTCTCACGAGGGCGAGCAGCAACAATGCCAGCAATGCGCCACCCGCGAGCGCGAGCCCCTGGTGGAGCCCCGGCGGGGTGTATCGTAACGCCACGACGTGCTCGCCCGCCGCGAGTTCTACTTGCTTCCACAAGCCAGCGCCGATCGGTGCGGACACGCCGTCCACGGTGGCCGTCCAGCCGGGCATGTTGCGATCGCGGAGGGTCAGGGGGCCGGGCCCGGATGCGCGGAGCACCCAAGTGCCGAACCCCTCGCCTGCGATCTGCGCGGCGCCGTGGGGTCCGTGTGCGATCCCCGGGGATGCCAGTGCTTCGCGGCGCAGGAGTCCTTGGACGTTGTCGAAGAACGGTCGAGGCAGCGGCACGAGCGACCACACCTCGGACACCCCCGCGTCTGCAAGCCGACCCGGGTCGTATGTGGGCTTGATGAACATCATGTTGCCGTTTTCCGGCGGCGCGGGGTTCTGACCTACGGCGCCTTGAAGCATCTGCACCGTGTCGCGGTGGAGCAAGGAGTCGTAGCCCCCCGCGTCGTGGATGCGTGAGAGCCCGGCGATGTTCGGCGGCATCAGGGCCGGCTCGGCCACCAACAAGTCCCAGGAATTGTTGACGAACGCATATCGCGTGGTGGGAGATGCGTCCGGAACCGACAGATCCGAGTTCGCCGACGTGCGCACCAGAGTGCCCGCGCCAAGCACGATCGGGCACAACACGGCGGCCGGCAGAAGCGACTTCGCGATGCTCCAACCCTTGGCCCACCACGCCCAGAGCGCTCCGCAAGCCATCGCCGCCGCCAAGAGGGCTGCGGGAAGCCACGGCGCAGTGCCTTGGGCCGCTACGGCGCCTACAAGGCCGGGCTCCTCATCGGCCCAGGACGCCATCCCCGGAACCACGAAGCGCAAGGCGTACAGACTCACTACGAGCGCACCCACCACCGCCGAGACAAGCCCCCAGCCGCGGCGGGAAGCCGGCGCAGGAGCGTGGTCCGCAGCCAGGGCCGCCACCACGCACGCTCCCAGCACGAACAGCACCCCCGCCCGGCCCGGTGAGCCTGTGGCCGACCATCCCGGCGCGTAGAAGTACAGCAGTCGGTTGAGGGGCGTGCCGAAGGCGAGCAGCAAACCGAAAACCCCCAAGGCAACCGGCGCCCGCCACGCTGCCCGCGCCCTGACCAACACCCCCAAACCAAACAGCAGCGCGAACGCCAACGGCCCGATTCCGACCGCAGACTCCGCGAAATTCCCCCCCCGCTGCACGTACGCCGGCCAGTGTGCGGGCAGCCGGAGCGCGAACTTGCCAGCCCCCTGTGTGACCGCCTCCGTGGGCATCCCGAGCAGCGGCGGGAACACGAGGCCGATGGTATGGAACGGCTGCAGCGCCCCGGCTGCGTAGGCGGCGTAGCCATCGTCGGTGGGCGTGTTCTGTCGGTGCGAGAACTTCGCGTACTGGAGCGTGGGCAGAACCTGGGGGGCCGCCAAGCACGCGCCCAGCGCCAGCCCGGCAAGGGCACAGGCCCAGGTGCGAGGATTGCGCCCCGCGCTGAACGCGAGCCACAACACAGCAGCCATCAGCCCATACGCCGCGAACTGCAGGTGGCCACCCAAGAGCAGCAGAGCCGTCGGCACAGCCAGGGCCGGTATCCGCTTCCAGCCACGGTCCACAACGCCCACGACGCCCGCCAGCACCCAGGGGATCCACGCGCACGTCGTCACCACGCTCGGCAGGGCCGTCCAGGCCACGAGGAAGGTTGAGGTGGTGAACATCACCCCGCCCAGCAGCCCAGCGCCCTCCGTGGCCCCAAGCCGCCTGCACAGCACGAACACGCCCGCACCGGCGGCAAAGAGGTGGAACCACGCCAGCAGGGTCATCGCCAGCGGCCACGGGACGTGAAGCACGCCCAGGAGAATGTGCGGAGGATACAGGCCCGCAGACTGGGAGTTGGCCAGCAGGGGCGTGCCGCACAGCGAGTACGGGTTCCAGGCCGGCAATTCGCCGCTGCCCCACGCCTCGAACACCATCGAACGCCACCCCGCGAACTGCAGAACCGCGTCGGCCTGCAAAACATCCCACGGCGCCTCGGGCACAGGGCCGTTCCAAGGGGCCATCTGGCGGATCTGGTCGTAGGGGCCGATGGCCTCGCCCAGCAGCACCGCACGCCAAACCGGCACGACTGCCATCACGGCCAATAGCAAGAACGGCCATGCGGCGCGCGGGCGTGCCATGGCGCTACGGGCAGTACTGGATCTGTTGCTTGGCCTTCTCGTGATCGGGGTCCACGGACAGAATGTGGCGGAAGTGGCCACACGCCTCGTCCACCTCGCCGAGCATCATGGCGGTCATCGCCAGATCGTAACGGGCCTGAAGGTGGTCTGGGCTCATGACGACGATCCGACGGAGCGTGGCGAGCGAGCCGTCGAAGTCCCCTTCGAAACCCTGGATCAGACCAAGTTGCCACTGCGCATCGACGTGGCTCGCATCGGTTGCAAGCACCGTCTCAAACTCCGATTTTGCCTCGGAGTAGCGACCCTCGCACCGTAGATCGAAGCCTCGTTGGTAGGTCGCAACAATATCCATGGTCTGGGCCATTGAGGGTGCGCGAAGTATATCACACCACTCCCACAGGTGCAATCTACACGTTCTTACCTTACGCGGTCCCCGGTTCCAAGCGGGGCGAATTCGTGGCCTTCCGATCGGGGGCGGCCTCGACGGCTGCCTCGGCGGGGGGAACGTCCTCCTCCTCTTCCGGAGTTTCCTGCTCGGGCAGGGGTTCTCCGGCAAGTACGGCAAGAAACTCGGCGCGGCTGAGGGACTCGCGCTCGAGCAAGGCCTGGACCACGGCATCGAGCTTCACACGATTCGCCGTCAACAGCTCGATCGCACGGCGGTGCGCCGTATCGACGATCGCGCGCACCTCTTCGTCGATCTGCCGGGCGATGTCCTCCGAGTAGTTGCGCTCGTCGTGGTAGTCGCGCCCCAGGAACGGGTTGCTGATGCGCTTCCCGAGGGCGAGGGTGCCCAGCTTCTCGCTCATGCCGTACTGGCAGACCATGGCGCGGGCGATGCGTGTCACCCGCTCAAGATCGTTGCTCGAGCCGGTCCACACCTGGCCGTAGACGACCTCTTCCGCCACGCGGCCCCCCAAGAGCTCCGTAATGTCGTCGGTGAGCTCGTGCTCGCTGACGAGGTACTTGTCCGTCACCGGAACCGACCACGTCGAACCGAGCGACATCCCGCGGGGGAGGATGGTGACCTTGTGCACGGGGTCGCAGTGTTCGAGAAGTTCTCCGATGATCGCGTGGCCCGCCTCGTGGTACGCGATGATCTCGCGCTCCTTGGCGTCGAGCACGCGGCTCTTGCGCTGCGGGCCCGCCACGACTCGGTCGAGGGCCTCCTCGAGGTCTTCCTGCCCCACCTTCGACTGGTTTCGCCGGGCCGCAAGCAGCGCGCCTTCGTTGAGCAGGTTGGCCAGGTCGGCGCCGGTGAAGCCCGGGGTGCGCTTGGCGAGCACGTCCAAGTCGATCTTGGGATCGAGCGGTTTTCCCTTGGAGTGGATCTTAAGGATTGCGGCACGCCCCTTGGCGTCCGGCACATCCACCACGATCTGGCGGTCGAAGCGGCCCGGGCGGAGGAGCGCGGGGTCGAGCACGTCCGGACGGTTGGTCGCCGCGATGAGGATCACGCCGCTGTTGGGGTCGAATCCGTCCATCTCGACGAGCAACTGGTTCAGAGTCTGCTCGCGCTCGTCGTGCCCGCCACCGAGGCCGGCGCCGCGCTGCCGTCCCACCGCGTCGATCTCGTCGACGAAGATCAGGCTGGGGCGATGCGCCTTGGCGGTGTCAAACAGATCTCGCACTCGGGCCGCACCCACGCCGACGAACATCTCGACGAAATCGGAGCCCGAGATGTGGAAGAACGGCACGCCCGCCTCGCCGGCGATGGCGCGCGCAAGGTAGGTCTTGCCCACTCCGGGAGGGCCCGTGAGGAGGATGCCCTTGGGGATCTTCGCACCCAGCGCCGCATACTTCTTGGTGTTCTTGAGGAAATCGACGATCTCAAACAGTTCTAGCTTGGCTTCGTCGATTCCCGCCACGTCGTCAAACGTGACCTTCGGGGAGTTCTCGCCCGCCCGCTTGGCCTTGCTCCGGCCAAAGTTCATCGCCTGATTGCCGCCCATCTGCGCAGGTTTGATGACGAAGAAGTAAAGCAATCCGAAGATCAGAATCGGAAATCCAAGCAGCGAGATCAGACCCACGATGCTTTGGCTGATCGGGGGGGCCTCGATGCTCACCGGCGAATCGTACTGACGGATCATCGCATACAGGTCCGTAGCGCCGGCGGATTTCTCATCGGGCACGCGCACGGTGAACTTGCGACCGTCCACCAGGGTGCCCGACATCTGATCCTGCTGCCACACGGCCTTTTGCACGCCGTTCTGCTTGAGTTCCTTGACGAATTCGTTGTATTTGAGCTCCTCGACCTTGCCGCCCATCAGCGCGGAGGTGCCCCCGCCGACGAGATTCATCACGAAGATGATCGCGACAACCAGGAATACCGATGCGAAGAGCGTTCTAGCAGCTTTGTTCAAAAGGCCTCCGGAGCGGGCGAACCCTCTCCCTGTTTAGCGTACGTGCGAAGCGCGCTTGGCGTTGCTATCTCATTATGGCTTTCGGCGTTCGAAAGCGGACCCAGGCGCACGCAAAGCGCGGGTTGCCCGGGGCTCGCCGCAACCCGGAACGACACGCGGATCCCCGGCACCCACACGGGACCCACCATGTCGCACACAATCGGCAGCGTCGCGCGGGCCGCGGGCGAGAGTTTGGCCTGCGACATCAGTTCGCCCACCTCCTTCGTGAAACCCTTGCCGGTATCGATCGTGTCGCCCTTCTTCGCCGCGCGGATGTGCAGCCCGCCGCGAAGGGATGCCGGCACAAGCGCCGCACACAAGGGTGAGCCGTCGGGAGTGCCCTCGAACACCTCGAACCTCCAGCCGAGCGCACCGCTGGCGGTCTCGCCGGGTTCCAGCGCGTGCCGAGACGGCACCGAAGGCGCAGAGCGCGTCAGCCAGAGGGTGTCGGGGGTCCACACCGCCTTTACGGTACCGCCGCTCCCCGTCACGGAGCCCTTGGGGTCCGCGTCCATTCCGACGAGCACGCGCTCGACCTGCTCGAAATCGAACGCCCCGCCCAGGGCGCCTGCGGCCAGCCGCACCCCGCGCCTCCTTAGGGGGAGCGGAACGTGCGCGAGCAACCCCCGGTCAAAGCACGCCTCGACGTCGAGCGTCAGGAAGCGCAAAACGCCGTTGAGAGGCACCTCGCACCGCTCCAGGGCCGCCGCGGCCATCGCGTCGAGAAACGCATCCTCCTCGCCCGCCAACCGCGCGAGGCGCCCCAACGACGCGTCGCACCCGGGATGCGTCAGCCGCAATTCGGGCAGAACCCGGTGGCGCACGCGCGCCCGGGCAAACGAGAGGTCGTCGTTGGCGGGGTCGTCGTGGTACCACAGCCCGCGGTCGTCGCAGTACGCGCGGGTTTCGGCGCGCGTGAACGGCAGCAGGGGACGCACGATGGAGCCCCGCCGCTCGGGAATGCCCGCCAGGCCCGCCAGACCCGTTCCGCGCGCGATGTTGAGCAGCACGGTCTCGAGTTGGTCGTCCCGCGTGTGCGCCGTGGCGATCGCGGTGCACCCCGTCTGCGCGGCGGCCTGCTCGAAGAACGCGTACCGTGCGTGGCGGCCGGCCTCTTCGACCCCCATCTTGAGCGCGGCGGCCATCGCCGGCACGTCTGCGGTGCCCGGCACGAACGGCACGTCCAGATCCGCGCAGAACGCAGCGCAGCGGTCCCGCTCCAGGTCCGCCTCCGCGCGCTGCCCGTGGTGCAGGTGCGCCGCAACGACCTCCACTCCGCTCAAGGCGAGCATCTGGAGAAGGCACGTGGAGTCCGCCCCACCGCTGTAGCCGACCAGAACCGGCGCCCCATCCTCAGGAAGGAGCCTCGAAGCGGCAAGATGGGCGCGGAACCGATCGAGCATGGGGGGAGTCTACCGGGGGCGCGGGGGACGCCCCGGCAGACTCCGAGATCGGGGATCGGGGATCGGGGATCGGATGAGGGTGGAGTGAAGAATTCTCACCCAAGGGTCCACGTTGGGAACGGATTCGCCCTTCAACGGGTCATCATGAATCGGGCAAGTCCCACCCACCACTCCGATCCCAGATCCCCGATCCCCGATCCCCGGTTCCCAGCCATGCACGCCGACAACAAGGTCTTCCTCGATCAGCTCCGCGCGCTCTCGAAACTCGGGAATCCCGCCGCGGTACGCGAGGAACTCGATTCGGTGCGCCTCGAGGACCTCGCCGAGGGGTTCACGCGCCTGGAGGTCGAAGAGTCCCTCGGCATTCTCAACCAACTCGACGAGGAGACCGCGTCGGACCTGCTGGTCGAGTTGCCCACCGAAACGGCCCGTAAGCTGATCTCCCTCCTGCCCGACGAGACCCTCGCGCACTACCTCGACATCCTGCCGATGGACGATGCGCTTGAACTCCAGGAGGAGTTGCCGCCCGAGCGGTTCGAGGCGCTTCTGGAGGTGATCCCCGCCGAGGACCGCCTTGAGATCCGCCGCCTGATGACGTACCCCGAAGACTCGGCCGGGCGGCTGATGACGGAGGATTACCTTGCCGCGCTCCCCGAGGAGACCGTCGAGGCTGTGCTCCGGAAGATCCGCGAGGCCCCCGAGGAGGAGTACGAGGCGATCAACGACTGCTACGTGCTCACCGCCGACGGACACCTCGTGGGCGTGTTCAGCCTTCGCCAGGCCATCCGGGCGCACCCGGAACTCACGGCTCGCGAGCTCATGGAGTCCGACCTCGTCACGTGCTCCCCCGACACCGACGCCGAAGAGGTTGCGCGCAAGATCACCCGTTACAACCTCCACGCAATGCCCGTCGTGGACGGTCGCGGGCGCATGCTGGGATTTGTCACGGTGGACGACGCCCAAGCGGTGCTACGCGAGGCCGACACCGAAGACGTGCTCGCGCTCGGCGGCGTTTCCGGCGACGCCGAGGCGTACCTCTCCCTAAGCATCGCCCAACTCGTTCGCCGACGCCTTCCTTGGCTGTTCATCCTCTTCATCGCTGAAACGCTGACGGGATCCGTGCTGCGCCACTACGCGGGGGAGTCGGGGTCCGAGTCGGCGCACCTTTCCACCATCGCCCAACTCAGCCTGTTCATTCCCCTTCTCATCGGCGCGGGCGGCAACTCAGGCTCGCAGGTCACCACCACCATCACCCGCGCCCTGGCGGTGGGAGAGGTAAAGTCCTCCGACTTCCTCGTGGTGCTTCGCCGCGAGTTCGCCACCGCGCTGCTGGTGGGCGGCGCACTCGGCCTCGTCGGTGCGTTGCGCGCGTACTTCGGGTGGGCGGCGGGATGGGAGATCTCGACGATCGTGGGCATCGCGCTGCCATCCATCGTGATTTGGGCCGCGACCGTGGGAAGCGTGCTCCCGCTGGGCGCCAAGCGTCTGGGCATCGACCCCGCGGTGATGAGCGCCCCGTTCATCGCCACCTTCGTGGACGCCACCGGCCTCATCATCTACTTCGAAATCGCCCGCCGGGTGTTGGTGCGGGAATTCTAGGATCGTTGGTCGTTGGTCGTTGGTCGTTTGTCGTCTCGAAACACGGTCGAATTGATCAAACGGGCATCTCTGGATCCGAACGACCAACGACAAACGACCAACGACAAACGACCCCTGCTACCCCCTCTCCAGCGCCAGCCGAAGCACCTGGTCGGCGCGTTTTACGAAGTGCACGGTGAGCTTTGAGCGAACTTCTGGCGGCACATCCTCCAGATAGTCCTTCTCGTTCTCCTCGGGAAGGATCAGGATTTCGACTCCTGCTCGGTGGGCGGCGAGCACCTTTTCCTTGATGCCGCCCACGGGAAGCACCTGTCCGGTGAGGCTCACCTCTCCGGTCATCGCAAGCCTTGCGCGGATGAGCCGGCCGGTGAACAGGGACACGAGCGCGGTCACCATCGTGATGCCCGCGCTGGGACCGTCCTTGGGAACCGCACCGGCGGGCACGTGTACGTGGATCTCCGATGTGGTGAAGATCTGGTCGTCGATCTTGAGCGCTTTGGAGTGGGACCGCACGTAGCTGAGCGCCGCGGTGACGCTCTCCTTCATCACGTCGCCAAGTTGTCCGGTGACGATCAGCCCCTTGGGCCCGGGCATGCGGGCGGTCTCGACGAACAGCACGTCTCCACCCACCGGCGTCCAAGCGAGCCCCACGGCGGTGCCGGGCACGCGCTCGCGCTCGAGCACCTCCTCGTGGATGTAGCGCGGCGCGCCCAGCGCCGATTCGACGAACCGCTTGGTCACCCACAACTTGGCGGCGCGGCCGTCGGCGAACTGCCGGGTGGCCTTGCGCACGACGTTGGCGATCTCCCGCTCGAGGTTGCGCACGCCCGCCTCGCGCGTGTAGAACCCGATCAGACTGCGCAGCGCGTCAGGCTTGAACGCGATCTGCGCCGGGCGCAACCCGTGCTCGCCGATCTGCTTGGGCACGAGGTGCCGGACCGCAATCTCGAACTTCTCCGCCTCGGTGTAGCCGCCAAGTTCGATGATCTCCATGCGGTCCCTGAGCGGCGGCGGGATCGTGTCCAGCCGATTCGCGGTGGTGATGAAGAACACGTGCGACAGGTCGAACGGCGCGTCGATGTAGTGGTCCCTGAACGTGCTGTTCTGCTCGGGGTCGAGCACCTCGAGCAGCGCCGAGGACGGGTCGCCTCGGAAGTCGTTCCCCAACTTGTCGATCTCGTCGAGCATGAACACGGGGTTGCTGGTCTGGCCGCGGCGCAAGCCCTGGATGATCTGCCCGGGGAGCGCCCCAATGTACGTGCGCCGATGCCCGCGTATTTCGGCCTCGTCGCGCATGCCCCCGCGGGAGATGCGAACGAATATTCGGCCCATCGCGTGCGCAATCGACTTGCCGAGCGATGTCTTGCCGACTCCCGGAGGGCCCGCAAAGCACAAGATGGGCTGCCGGATCTTCCCGTCCTTCTTGACCTTCCGCACCGCGAGGAACTCGACAATCCGCTCCTTGATCTTGTCCAGGCCGTAATGGTCGTCGTCGAGGATTTTCTTGACCTGTTCGAGCTCAAGCAGGTCCTCGGTCGCATGAGACCACGGCAGGGAGACCATCCAGTCGATGTACGTGCGCGCGACCGAGTATTCCGGCGAGCCCGGCGACATCCGGCGCAGGCGGTCGAACTCGCGGTTGACTTCGCGGAGGCCTTCCTCGGCCATCCCGGCCGCATCGATCTTCTCCCGAAGCTCGTCGATCTCCTCCCCCCGATCGTCGCTCTCGCCGAGCTCCCGCTGGATCGCCTTGAGCTGTTCACGCAGGTAGTACTCGCGCTGGCTCTTGCTGAGTTCGGTGTTGACTTCGCTCTGCACCTTCGAGCTCAGTTCGAGAACGCGGACCTCCTTGACCAGCATTTCGAGCAGCGCGCGAAGCCGATCCTGCAGGTCCACGGTTTCCAGAATTCTCTGCTTGTCCTCCGCCGCCAGCGTCATGTGCGCGGCCACGAGGTCGGTCATCACGTGCGTTTCCTGCACCGACTGCGTCAGCGCGCGAAGCTCTTCGGGGAGTTGAGGCGAGAGGCGCACCGCCTGCTCGAACAACGACGCCACCGATCGGCGCAGGGCTTCGACCTCCTCGGCCTTGTCCGCCGGGACGTCCTGCTCCTCGATCACCTCGACGCGGGCCCGGAGGTACGGCGATTCGTCCACGACCTCGACGATTCGGAACCGGGACACGCCCTGCACGATCAGCCGAACGGCGTCCGGCATCTTGACCAGCGTCCGGATGATCACCGCGCAGCCGACCTGGTGCACGTCCTCGAACGTGGGGTTCTCGGTTTGGGGCCGCTTCTGGGCGACCACGCCGATCACGCGGTTGTTCCCCACGATGCTCTCGTCGATCAACTGCACGCCCGCCTCCCTGGCCACGCTCAGCGGAGCGATCAGCATCGGATAGATCACCGAGTCGCGCAGCGGGAGGATGTTGAGAATCGGCGGGATGTCCGGCTTGGGCTCCTCGTCACTCATCGCCTCGATGCGCGGTTCGGCGTCCTCGAGTTCGACGGGGAGTTCACCTAATGGGGTTTTGACTTCGGACATTTCGTTCCTAAAGCGCTGCCTTGGGAATGCGCACAAGCAGGATCCCGTTGGCGTAACGCGCCTCGATGGCGTCCATATCGAGCGGGAGGTCGGGCAGGCGCACCTCGCGGAGAAACTCGCCATAGCTGATCTCAAGTTGGTAGAACCCGGTCTTCGGACACGACGGCCCGCCATCCTCGCTTCGAACGCCCCTCAGCACCAGGGTGTTGCGCATCGGGTTTCCCACGATGTGGATGTCGTTGCCGCGCACGCCTGCGATCTCGGCGCGCACCACGATGGCGTGCGGGTCCTCCAAAACATCGACCCGGGGCTCCCAGCCGCTGCTGTTTGCGAGCGAAGGGCTGGGGCGAAACATCTCGTCGCCAAGCCTCTGCAATTCGGCGCCCAGCTGCCAGATCCACTCGTCCACGTCTCGGCGGGCCATCGAACCCATTGTACCAATCCCCCCCGGTGACAAGATCCACGTATCTTTCGCGGGGTCGTGTGCCACTATACGAACAGAGGGCTTGTTCCCCGGCGCCGTTGCGGTGTCGTTCGAGCGAGCCGAAAGGAGTTTGATGATGAGAAACATTCTGCTTGGCGCCGTGGCAACCGGCGTCCTCGCGCTCTCTCTGGGATGCGGAGGTTCGGGAACTCCCGCAACCGGAAGCGCCGGTCGGGTGACCACGTACTTCACGGACGACATGGACACCAACGACCACGTGTGGGTGAAGGTGTTCAAGGTCGAACTCGTGACTCCTGCCGGAGGAACGGTTTCGGTTTTCGACGACAGCACAGGTCGCGTGATCGACCTCCGCACGCTCCGCGACGGCACGGGTGCCCGGTTCGCATTCGTCGGCGCCGAGTCGGCTGATGCCGGCACGTACAGCGCTACCCGCGTCACGATGGACCGCAGCCTGACGATCTTCCCCGCCGGGTCGACGGTCGGCGTGGGACGCAGCTTTGCGGCCGCATTCATTGTCCCAGGCTTCCCGAACCGCGCTCGGGCGGATCTGACGTTTGCCACGCCCCTCGTGGTGAACAGCGGCGCACAGGACGTCGTCGTGGACTTCGACCTTCCGAACTGGAGCGACGACGGCGCGCTGGTTTCGCCCGTGCTTACGACCGGCACGACGACCGGCATCAACGACGATGCGCGGCACGAGCGCCACAGCTTCCACGGCGCGATCTCCAACCTCACGGGCACATCGCCCGACCAGTCGTTCACCCTCACGGTGCGGTCCGGGTTCCAGTTCACCGTGCAGACCAGCTCGACCACCGCGATCTACCGCTCCGACGGCGGGCTCAACCCCGCCCTCGCCAACGGGCAGAACGTGGAGGTATTCGGCGTGTTCTCGCGATCCGCCGACGCGTTCAAGGCCGCCTACGTGCGCATCCGCGCCCCAGGCGATGACCAGGGCGAGGCCGAGCTCCACGGCACCCCTTCGAACATCGGCGCGAGCCAGTTCGACGTGACGGTGCACTCCACGCGGGGCTTCATTCCCCCCGAGACCGTGGTGCACGTGCAGTTCGGTGGGACCACCCGGTTCTTCTCGCACGGAGGAGTTCCCATCGACCAGGCCACGTTCCTCGCGGCACTTGCGACCTCATCCGACGTCGAGGCCGAAGGCACGTTCATCGGCGCGACCAGGACCTTGGTGGCCACGAAGCTCAAGATCGACGACGAGGGCGGCGAGCACGAAGCCGAGGCCAAGGGCTCTCCCAGCGCGGTCAACTCTGGAGCGGGCACCTTCAAGGTCACGCTGGTCGAGTGGCAGGGCTTCTCCGGATCCGTCGGAGGGTTGCTCGACGTGGAGGTCGCTGCCGGAACCACCTACCGGAACAACCAGGGCACCACGATCGATGCGGCCACGTTCTTCGCCGCGCTCGGCGCCTCCCCGCGCGTGGAAGTCGAAGGTGCGCTCGTAGGCACCGTGCTCCACGCGCGCAAGGCCAAACTCGACGACAACTAGGAGTCGGGGATCGGGGATCGGGGATCGGGGATCAGACACTCGGAATTCGGACTCCGGGCCCCTCGCCCCGGCCCCGCGGGGAGAGGGGTTGGGG
>CAYJMZ010000006.1:12901-21754 GCA_964370995.1 uncultured Fimbriimonadaceae bacterium
ATCCTCAATCCTGCTCCCTGCCAACAGCACGTAGTCCACGGCTGCGCCTAGGTGCGCCACGATGCGCTCGGGTTGCGGGTTTAGGTTCCTGGCCTCCTCGGCCGAGGTCACGCCGGACAGCACGAGCACCGTTCGGCATCCGACCGACCGACCGCACTGCATATCCGTGTCCTTGTCGCCCACGAAGAACGCCCCCTCCAGGGTCAGCCCGAACTCGTCGCGCGCCTTGAGCAACATGCCCGGCGAGGGCTTGCGGCACGGGTCGTTTTCCCCGTCGTGCGAAAGGCAGTAGTAGAACTTGCGCACCGACACGCCGTGGGGCGCGAGCGCACCTTGAATCGCCGCGTCGATCTTCGCCAGCTCTTCGATCGGCGTGATGCCACGAGCCACGCCTTGCTGGTTCGAGATCACGTACACGTCGAAGCCCGCCCGATCGAGGCGCACGAGGGCGTCTACGGTCCACGGGAACAGTTGCAACTTCTCCAGGTGGGACACATAGGGCGTGATATCCACGTTCAGCACGCCGTCTCGATCAAGGAAGATAGGTTTGCGGTCCATCGACTCCCTCCAAATGCCGGCGGTTCAACCAACCCCAGCCCGCGCCGGCCAACAGGCAAAGCCCTCCCACGTGGAGGGAGAACTGCAGCGAGGTGACACTGGCGAGCCAGCCAAAGAACAGGATGCCGAACGGGCTCATGCCAGACAATGCCCAAATGTGCATCGCCAGCACGCGCCCCCGGAGCCGCTCGGGCGACAGTAGCTGGAAAAGGGTGTTGGTGGTGTTGAACTGCATGATGGCCGCCGCGCCGGTGAGCAAAAGGATCGGAAACGCGGACCACCCCGACCGCGCAAACGCGAGCAGGGACACCCCGATGCCCATCAGAACCATCGATCCCTGCACGACTTTGGCCTTGATCGGATTCCCCGACTGAAACACCATCAGCGCAAGCCCGGAAAACGCACCGATGCCCACGCACGTCAAAGCGGCGCCCAGCCCGGCCTTTCCCAGCCCGAGCATCTCCTTGACGATCGCCGGCATCAGCGCCAGGTAGAAGAGGCCGAACACCGACACCATTCCCTCCATCACGAACAGCGTGCGCAGCCGGGCGTCGCGGAACATGTAGTGCATCCCCTCGAACAGCAGGTCCTTGATGGGCTGTGGATCGCGCGACCCCGCGGAAAGGTCCGTGCGAATCGCGAGCACCGCCAGAATCAAGGCCGCGTAGCTGATCCCGTTGATCCCGTAGCACGCCTCTGGACCAAACGCCGCCAGCAGGATGGCGCCGATGGCGGGGCCCACGATGCGCGCGAAATTGAAGGTCATCGCGTTGAACGGCACCGCAATGGCGATCTCGTCGGCGGGAACCACCCTGGAGATCAGCGACTGGCGCGCGGGCATCTCCAAGCATGCGGCCAGCCCGACGATCACCGCCACCACAAGGATGTGCTCGTACCGCACAAACCCCATGTGCGTGGCGACCATCAGGTACAGGGCGCACAGGGCGAACACGCTCTGGGTGAGCACGAGCAGGGTGCGCTTGTTGAACGTGTCGGCCAGAGTGCCCGCAAACGGCCCGAACACCGACACGGGCGCCATCGCCGCAAACGTCACGAACGCGAGTTTTGCCTCGTCGTGGGTGAGCTCGAACACCAGCCACCCTTGGGCCACGTTTTGGACCCAACTGCCCGTAAAAGACAGGAATGCCCCTCCCCAGAGGAGGCGGAAGTCCCGGTGGCGAAATACCCGAAGCTGCGTGTCAAGCCATCGGTGCCTCCACTGGTGCTGCTGCATATCCCGGGAACAGTATGCCCGACGGGTGCGTTGGGAACGGCGGACCCGTCAGGTACATTGGGCGCAGATATCCGCCGTTCGAGGTTTGCTTGCACGCGAAAAGACTCCGCATTCTTCAGGTTGTGTCGAGTTCCGCAACTTCGGGTGCGGAACGCCACGTTTTCGCGCTTTCGAAGCAACTCAGCGACCGGGGCCACCACGTCGAGGTCGTGTGCCCGGACGGGGGCTGGTTGTCCGACGACCTGCGCGCTTTCGGACTCGCCGCCCACACCACGGGCATGCGTGGAAGCGACTGGTTCCGCGCATGCGGGTTGGTCACGCGAATCGCGCGCCATGGGCACTTCGACGTCATCCACACGCACCTCACCCGCGCGACCTACTTTGGCGCGATCGGGGGCTGGCTGTCCGGTGTTCCCGCCGTGGCCACCGTGCACATCGCCAACCACGACCAGATTTACAAACGCATCGCGCGCGGGCGTAACCGCCTCGTCGCGGTCAGCAATTTCGTGCGCGGCATGCTGCACGGCCGGGGCATTCCCGACCGGTTCATCGACACCGTGTACAACGGCACCGACTTCGCAGGGTTCGCTCCCACGCATCGCGAGGAGGTGCTGGCTGAACTGGGAATTCCGTTCGATCGGCGCGTTGTGGGGCTCGTCGGCCGCGTGTGCCGCGAGAAGGGGCACCTCGACCTCGTCGACGCGATGCGAACCCTCCGCGGCTCCCACCCCGACGCGCACCTCGTGTTCGTCGGCCGGGTTGTCGAGGAGTTCAAGGCCGAGCTCGACGATGCGCTGGACTCATCAAACCTGCGATCGCGCGTGACCCTGACCGGGGTCCGCCACGACGTCCCACGGCTGCTCGATTCGTTCACCCTGTCCACGATGCCGTCGCACATCGAGACGTTCGGAATCGCCGCCATCGAGGCGATGGCGCGAGGCAAGGCCGTGGTCGCCAGCCGGGTGGGCGGCCTTCCCGAGGTCGTGCGCCACCAGCAGACGGGATTGCTCGTGGACCTGCGCCCCGGCGAGTTGGCCGAGGCGGTCGGCTACCTGCTGGACAACGACCACGAGCGGTCCCAGATGGGATCGATGGGGCGACAGATCGTCGAAGAGAAGTTCACGCTCGAACAGATGGTCACCCGGCTCGAGGGCGTGTACTCGCGCACCGCGAACTAGGCTCCCGCGACCCCGCGCAGGGGTATAGTGAGCGCCTGACGGCGCCGTACCCAAGTGGCTAAGGGAAGGGTCTGCAAAACCCTCATTCAGCGGTTCGATCCCGCTCGGCGCCTCCAATCCATCCCATCAACGCCCAACCCCGGGTGGCACAAACGAGAAACCCCCGCCCAGCAGCGCCCGGCGAGGGTTCCCAAGGGCCGCGCCCGTTATCGGCGGCGGCGTCGGGCCAACAGCCCGAATCCTCCGATCATCAGAGCCGCCAGCGAGGCGGGCTCCGGAACCGCATGGCCTACGCCGGTCTCGCCGGAGTATGCCGCGCGGATCTGGAAGGTCGACGGGTCCACCAGCGGATCGTACAGCGTCGGAATCCAGCCGACCGGCCGATCGAGGAAGTCGAGGTTGCCGCGCATCACGCCGGTCTGCCCGATGAGATTGTTCCGCTGCGCAATCTCGCCGCCCACGATCGTTCCAACTCCCTCCAAGACATAGGCGTCCCAGTTCGAATACCCGTACAGCGACACCTGATCGAGCTCAAGGGCCCACAGAAGGGTCGGGGCGATACCCAGAGAGGGGATCCCGCCGAAGATCATGAGATCGGGCCCCGCAACGGACGCGCCCGTGCCGGTCAAACTCACGTCGAGCGTGCCGCCGGGCCCGACATAGGGAGCGTCCTGCCCGGTGAACATGACGTTCAGAATAAAATCGCCACCGAAGGCGCCCGCAGCGTCAAACACCGCATTGGGAGGCGGCGAGGGCCAAGCGGGCCAGTACGCGGTGACTTCGTTGCCGCCGGGAATGAACGTCAGCGTGTCCGGCGCGAGGCCGTTGGTAGCCCACTCGGGGGGGGCGCCGAGGCCGTTGAAGGCGCCAAAATTGAAGTCGTGACCCGTAATCGTAGGCGTCAGCGGCGCTGCACTCCCGCTGGAGGCCAGCACCAAGGCACCTATACCCATCCAAATTTTCTTCACTCTTGCTCCCTCCTTCTCGGGACGTTGCCCGATGAAAACCACTCACCCGCGTAAACGCGTGCACTCTCAGGATAACACAGGTTCGGGCCAGATGCCAAGTTTCCGTAGGTAAAATCGCGGGCATCTCCGAGACGCTCCACACCGTCTGTTCCCTGAACCCATGGCACCACGGATCGAAACGGCCCTCCCCGCTCAACGAGGAGCAAAAGAGCGCATCTCACCTCTCGGTGTAATCGCCCCGCCGCCGATCCACGTCGAGTCCCCGCGCTTCTCGGGCTCCCTGGCGATGCTGTTCGCGTTCGTGCGGGACCGCAAGGTGGACCTGCTCGACGTGCCCCTTTCGCCGATCTGCGAGGCGTACTTCGAATACCTGCTCGGCTCCGACTCGCCCGACCTCGACGAGGCCGCCGCCGCGCTGGCCGCCCTGGCGTACCTGCTCGAACGCAAGGCGTGGGCCCTGCTGCCCGTCGAGGAGCCCGAACCCGAGGCCGACGACTCGCTCGAGATGCTTCCCCCATCCGTGATGGAGTACAAGGAGGCCATCGAGGCGCTTCGGCTGTGGCAGGACGAGCGCGAACGGCGCTTCTTCAGACCCCTGGATACCGGCCCCAACCCCTACGAGCTCCCCTTCCAGATCGGCAACGTGACCGCCGCCGACCTCGCCAGGGCCTTCGAGCGGGTCCTCAGCCGCGCAACCCCCACGCCGTTCGAGTCTCCCGTAAAGGCCCGGCGGTCCCTTTCCGAGCAGATGGTGCTCGTGCTGAGGGCGCTGACTGACGCGTGGCAGACCCTCGACGCGCTCCTTCCCACGCCCTTCACACGCGCCGATGCGGTGTTCTCGTTCCTTGCCGTGCTCGAACTCATCCGCCTCGGCCAGGCTGCGGTGCGGCTCGGCGGCGACGGCGTGGAGTTCGCGCGGCCGAGGTCCACGCGCAAGTGACCCTCGAACGCGTGATCGAGGCGCTGCTGTTCGTCGCCGATTCCCCGACCCCCTTGGCCCACCTCGCGGAGGTCGCGGGCGTCGGCACCCCCGAAGCGCAGCGCGCCCTGGACAACCTTCGCGCATCCCTGGAAGAGACCAGCCTCCAGATTGTGGAGATCGCGGGAGGCCTGCAGATGTGCACCCGCGACGTGTACGCCGAGGTGATCGGCAACTTCCTCAAGCCCCAACGCCAGAAACTCAGCCGCAGCCTCATGGAGGTGCTCGCGATCGTGGCGTACCGCCAGCCCGCCACGCTCGCCGAGATCGACGCGGTGCGCGGGGTGCAGAGCGACTACGGCCTCCGCGCCCTGCTCGAGCGCCGCCTGCTCCAGGAGGTCGGACGCAAGGACGCACCCGGCCGCCCCGTGCTCTACGGCACCACCCAGCAGTTCCTCCACCAGTTCAACCTCAACGACCTCAGGGACCTTCCCATCCTCGCCGACGTTCCCCACGAGGACGAACTGCAGCCCGCCCTGCCGGGATCCACACACCCGGAGCCCGACACCTCGGTGGAGTAGAATAGGAGCCCGATGGGACCCCTCACCAGCCGCCTCGCCGCACTGATCGCAGCGGCGGCGTGCGTGTGTGGCGCGTCCGCAATCGACGTCACCTCGCCACGGGCCGTGATCATGGATGCGGACACGGGCAAGGTCTTGTTCGCCAAGAACGCGGACTCCCCATCGTTTCCGGCAAGCACCACCAAGACCCTCACCGCGCTGCTGCTGAGCGAGAGCACGCGACCCGACGACGTGCTCGTGGCCCCTGCCGATGTGGAGGAGGTGGGCGAGTCCAGCATGCACCTGCGCCCGGGCGAGCGCATCAAGGCCCGCGACCTGCTGGTGGCACTCATGCTTCGGAGCGCCAACGACGGGGCGCACACGGTCGCCGTGAACCTGGCCGGCTCCGACAAGGCCTTTGCGGACATGATGAACGCCCGCGCCAGGGCCCTAGGGTGCACCCTGACGAACTTCACCAACCCCCACGGACTCCACGATCCCCAGCACCTGACGACCGCGCGCGCGTTGGCCCTGATCGCCCGCGAGGCCATGCGCCACGCCGATTTCCGAACGGTGGTTTCGACGCTCCGCGAGCAGATCGAGCGCACCGGCAACCTTGAAGACCGCCTGATGGTGAACCGCAACAAGTGGCTGCGCAAGGACGCCACGGCCGACGGCATCAAGACCGGCTACACGGTTCCTGCTGGCCACTGCTACGTCGGGAGCGCGTCGCGACAGGGCCACCGGATCATCACCGTGCTGCTGCGAAGCGCGAGTTGGCAGGCCGACCATCAGGCGCTGCTCGCGTGGGCGTTCGCGAATTTCGACCACACGCGCGTGGGTCAGCCCAAGACGGCGATCGGCACGGTCGCGGTCGCGGGCGGCACCGTGCCCACCGTGCGCGTGGCCCCCTTTGAGCCCGTGTTCACGATGGTGGGCCGCGGCCGTCCGTCGGGGGCGAGGGTGGCGCTAAGCGTGGACGAACCCGTTGCAAGCCCGGTCAAGGAGGGGCAACGGCTCGGCACCGCCACGTACACCGATGGCGAGGGGTTCGAGCAAACCGTACCCGTGGTGGCGACCGCCGCGGTGCCCCAGGCGCCCTTCGTGCGGCGCGCGGCCGACGGCTTCCTGCGCCACGCGACTTGGATCGCGTTCGCGGGCGTCGGCGGGTACGCGTTCGTGCGGATGAGGCGTCCAAGGAGACAGGCCAATGTCGGGCTCAAAGCGCGTTAAGCGGGAACCTGAGCGAAAGGAGGGCCTGGAGCGCCTGCACAAGCGGATCGGCGCCTCGGGGCTATGCAGCCGGCGCGCAGCCGAGGAGTGGATCGCAGCGGGTCGCGTACAGGTCAACGGCGAAATCGTGCGCGAGATGGGCGTCAAGGTCGGGCCCGACGACGAGGTGCGCGTGGACGGGCAGATACTCGCCGGCACGCGCCTGTACTACCTGGTGATGAACAAGCCCACGGGTGTGATCACCACGCTCAGCGACCCCCAGCGACGCCGAACCATCGCGCAGTATCTCCCCGACGTGGGCGGCGCGACCCTCAAGCCCATCGGACGGCTCGACATGGACACGGAGGGGCTGCTGATGTTCACGAACGACGGCGACTTCGCGCACCGCATGGCCCACCCCCGCTACGGGGTCGAAAAGGAGTACCACGCCCTGGTCGAGGGGCTCCCGGACGAGGAGGCATTGCGCAAGCTCCGCGAGGGGGTGATCGTGGAAGGACGCCGAACCGCGCCCGCCGACGTGAGGGTCCGCAACGTCGTGCAGAAGACGGGCGACGCCCTGTTGGTGCTGATCCTCCACGAAGGCCGAAAACGCCAGGTGCGCTACATGTGCGAGAGCGTCGGCCACCCCGTGCTGACGCTCAAACGCGTGCGCCTCGGCCCCATCCGCCTCGACAAACTCCCCCGAGGCGCCTGCCGAATGCTCGGCGTGCAAGAGATCGAGGCGCTAAAGAAGCTGATTGGCTTGGGGGAGTAGGTTCCGGTTTGGATAGGAGTCGAAAGAATCCCGTGCCACCCCCGTGTCGAGGGTGCTTTCGGAGAGAGTTCGCATCGAGCAGTGGCGCGAACCGCTTTGGACTGCGGCGGCCCGGCGCCGCTTTGGGTCACGGGCGCAACGTGGACCCACGCGCCACGTTTCTGCCTAGCGGGCCGGCTTTTTCGTGGCCCGAAGCAAACCCCTCAACGCGGAATTGACGGCCTTTGAATCTGGAAACGCCTTCCGCACGGCCGGCTCAAGCAACACGAGGTTCGTGCCCTCCCGGAACCGGCCTGCATACTTCCCCAGTACCGCCTTCGAAAAGTCGCACTCGGGCAGCATCTCAGCGTCGTGGTTTGCTTTGTTCAAATCTTCGGCTCCTCGCTGTTTGTAGTGTGTAGTGGTCTTGTGCTCGGTAAACCCAATAGCGACCCCTTTAGGTTTAGCGAGCGGTCCCAAAGGGAGTCGGACGCACGGCGGTGCCGTCGCCCAGCTTGTTGCCGAGCGCTCACGAATCCTGAAGGGATTCCATACGGTAGCCCAGGGTTGGACCGCTCCGGCGGGCCTACCCTGGGTTTGGGGATCGAATCCGGTCAACCCTGGAGGAGTCCCTTGCATTGTGTCGAGGGAATCCCGTGCCACCCCCGTGTCGGGGGTGCGTCAGGTTCGCGGGCACGGCCCAAAAGGTCAAAGCACGGCGCGGGACGATCTCAATGCAACGGACCCTGGAGGGGTTGCGCATTCCCGCATTTGGCCCGCGGAAAGCGACGCAACCCCCGCAGAGGCCGTTGCATTGTTTCAAGAGAATCCCGTTCTTCCCCATTCGAAGGCTGTACGCGCCGATCAGCTCGCTCTTCGGCGGAAACCGGTAATCACCAAGATCGGATCGGCAAGGTCAGGTACCTCGTCCCGATCAGCACACCGCTCCGACAAGAACGGGCCTATGACCTGGCGCCTGGTATTGGAGCAGGACCCGAAGGCCGGAGACTGGGCGGTCTGGTGCCCGGAGCTACCCGGACACGTCTCGGCGGGAAGCTCAGAGGACGAGGCCGTCAAGAACATCCGAGTAGCCATGAACCTGTATCTGGAGCCCCTCAAGCTCGAGCCCGGCGCAGTCGACAAGCAGATTGCGGTCTGATGGGTGAACGCCTGCACCGGTTGACGGCCAAGGGTTCTGAGCCAGCTCGTACTGAATTCGAAACCTGAATGCCGACTTTATGGAAAAGTGTGTCTTGTAATCCTCCGTTCCCTCTGAAGTGAAGCCGGCCTGTCGCAGTCGAACTAGACAATCAGAGAGAGCACTGTATTGTCCATTATGCTCAGCCGCAAAACGAGCTGAGAGGGCGTTTATGATTTGCTCCTCGTAAACAGTTTGCCCTCCTTCTTCGTGAATGAACCGCAATACCAACTTATCGTCAGGAGTCAACGATTGCCACTTCTCGGCAAAGA
>CAYJMZ010000007.1:0-8834 GCA_964370995.1 uncultured Fimbriimonadaceae bacterium
CCCGATCCCCGATCCCTGATCCCTGATCCCTGATCCCTGATCCCCGATCTCCGACCCCCAGGTAACCTCCCGGTGTGCCGATTGCGTCCACCCGAACCGGTGAGAGTTTGAAGATCCTCCTTTCCTCCGAGCAGATTGCCGCGCGCATCGATGAGATGGCGAAGGAGATTCGGGCGGACTATGGCGACGCCGCGATCCTCCTCGTGGGCGTGCTGAAGGGCTCGTACATGTTCCTGTCCGATCTCTCGCGCCGCATCGGGGGGCCGGTGACGATCGACTTCGTGCAGACCAGCAGCTATGGCGGTGGCAAGTCCCCGAGCGGGGTGGTCCAGATCCGCAAGGACCTGGATGTGAACATCGAAGGCATGGACGTGCTGCTCGTCGAGGACATCGTGGACACGGGCGCCACGCTTGCGCACCTTCGCGAGTTGTTCGGGACACGCCGGCCGAAGTCCCTCCGTGTCGTGACGCTGCTGTCAAAACCCGAGGCGCGGCAGACGCACACACCGATCGAATACGTTGGATTTGAGATTCCCAACGCATTCGTGGTAGGATATGGGTTGGACTATGGTGAAAGGTTTCGCAACCTCCCGTACGTCGCAATCTTCCAAGAAGAACTGCCCTAGGCCGTGAGTCGGTTGTGTGGGCGCTTCGCATTTCAACGTTTCCAACGTCCTGTCTGGAGTTCTATGACGCACCAGTTTCGACCTCGCAAGTCGGTTGACGGCGGTGGTGGCGGCGGCGGTGGTCGTCGCCGAGGCCGGCACCGAGAGGGGATTCCCCGATCAGACAACCCGTCTGATTTTGAGAATCTGCCCGAAATCGACTACACCCATTTTGATCGGATGACTCCCGCGGAGCTTCTGAAGGCCGTCAAGGCCGCGAAGCTAAGTCACGATCAGGATCGCCATGCGCTGATCGTCCATTTGCTCGAGCATGCGAACACCGACCCGGACATCCTCTATGCCCGGGGAATTCTCGAGATGGTCAACGATGGGTGGGGCTTCCTGCGCCGGGACAGCTACGTGCCGTCGCCGAGCGACGTGTATGTGTCGCAGTCGCAGGTCAAGCGGTTTCATTTGCGGCCGGGCGACACGGTGTACGGGTTGGTGCGCGCTCCAAAAGAGGGCGAGAAGTATCAGGGCATGCTGCGCGTCGAGGCTGTGAACGGCTTGGGCACCCAGTCGCCCGAAATGTTGAACCGCAAGAACTTCGACGAGCTGACCCCCCTGCACCCCGAGGAGCGGATGCAGATGGAGACGGGCCCCGACAACATCGTGTCGCGCATCATCGACTTGATCTCCCCGATCGGAAAGGGCCAGCGCGGCCTGATCGTGTCGCCGCCCAAGGCGGGTAAAACCACGATCCTCAAGACGATCGCGAACGCGGTCACGGTCAACCACCCCGACTGCTATCTGATGGTGCTTTTGGTGGACGAGCGGCCAGAGGAAGTCACCGACTTCAAGCGCTCCGTGCGCGGCCAGGTGATCAGCTCGACGTTCGACGAGCCACCCGAGAACCACATGCGCGTTGCCGAGCTGTGTCTGGAGCAGGCCAAGCGCCTGGTCGAGGCGGGCCGCGACGTCGTGATTCTCCTGGACTCTCTCACGCGCCTTTCACGCGCCAGCAACCTCACGATCAACCCTTCGGGGCGAACGCTGTCGGGTGGTTTGGACCCCGCGGCGCTGTACCGTCCACGCCGGTTCTTCGGATCGGCGAGGAACATCGAGGAGGGTGGCTCGCTCACGGTGATCGCGTCGGCGCTCATCGACACGGGCAGCCGCATGGACGACGCGATCTTCGAGGAGTTCAAGGGCACCGGCAACATGGAGATCGTGCTGGACCGGGACCTCGCCGAGCGCCGCATCTGGCCCGCGATCGACGTGAAACGCAGTTCGACGCGCCACGAGGAGAAGCTGTTCGCGGCCGACGAACTCGACGCCGTCGTGCAGCTTCACCGAATGGTCGCCAACCAGCAGAACGCCGTGGACGCCACGGACCAGCTCATCAAGTTGCTCAAGCGAACCCCCTGCAACGCCGCGTTCATGGAGAGCGTGGTCGCCAAGACCCGGGCGATGGTGTGAATGGGGACTGGGGACAGGGAATTGAGGATTGAGGATTGAGGATTGAGGAGGCCCCCCACCCTGCCCTCCCCCCGATCGCCGGAGCTCCGGGGGAAGGGTCCGATCCCCGATTCCCGAGCCCCGATTCCCGATCCCCGATTCCCGATCCCTGATCCCCGTTTCCCGCTTGCGGTATCGTCTGGACATGCCGGACGAGTTCGAAGGGCCGGAGGGCCAGGACGATTTTGATAGCCCGCCCGCGTTTTTCCCGCAGGGGGCCGGACGCGATCGCGAGCCCGCCGACTTTGGCGAGTTGATCGAGGTCAGCATCGAGGGCGTGTTTGCGGCCGAGAGCGGCGGCTCGATCTCGCATTTCGTGCTGCTGTCCGACGGCGAACGCAAGCTGCCCATCCTCATCGGAGGCTTCGAGGCGCAGGCGATCAGCTACCCCCTCGAGGGGAAACGGCCCGATCGGCCGCTGTCCCACGATCTGATCCGCAACATCATGGATCGGCTCGACGCGACCTTGGACCGTGTTGTCATCGACGACCTGTGGAACACCACCTACTACGCGAAACTCTACGTGAAGCACGCGGGCGAGGAGATCGAGGTCGATGCGCGCCCTTCCGATGCGGTCGCCTTGGCCGTGCGTTTCGATGCACCCGTGTTCGTTGCGGACGGCATCCTGGACCAGTCGGCGGAGGCGTAGACTCGAGGCGCGATGGACGATTCGGCGGCCCGAGCCTCGGAGTTGCGCGCGCTGCTTGAGCGCCATATCCACCTCTACCACGTGCTCGATGCGCCGGAAATCGGCGATTCCGAGTACGACGCGCTGTTCCGCGAGCTGGTGGAGCTGGAGGAGCGCCACCCCGAACTGCGCACGGTGGACAGCCCGACGCAGCGGGTGGGTTCAGCCCCCGTCGGGGCGTTCGCGCAGCACCGGCATGCGACGCCGATGCTGTCGCTGGACAACGCGTTCGGGCGCGAGGAGCTGCTGGCGTTCGACGAGCGCGTGCGGCGCGGCCTGGGGGGCGACGGGCCCGTCGCCTACCTCGCGGAGCTGAAATTCGACGGGCTGTCGCTGTCGCTGACCTACGAACACGGCGTGCTGACCACGGCGACGACGCGCGGCGACGGGACCACCGGGGAGATCGTGACCTCGAACGCGCGCACGGTGCGGGGCATCCCTTTGCGCTTGCCGGGCGAGGTTCCGGGGTTGTTGGAGGTGCGCGGCGAGGTCGTGATGCTCAAGCACGTGTTCGACGATCTGAACCGCCAACGCACCGCGGCCGGAGAGCAATTGTACGTCAACCCACGCAACGCCGCCGCGGGCAGCATGCGTCAACTCGACAGCCGTATCACCGCGTCGCGACGGCTCAACTTCTTCGTGTACGCCACCGGCGGAGGGCCCCGTCTCGCCGATACCCAGTCGGGCACCTTGGCGGCCCTGCAGACCCTCGGGTTCGCCGTTCGCGAGGAGGCCCGGACCCTCGCCGGCGGCGAACAGCTCGCGGCGTACTGCGACCATTGGGCGAACGCCCGTGCCACGCTGCCGTTCGGCATCGACGGGATTGTCGCCAAGGTGGAGGCCCTCGACGACCAGATCGAGCTGGGATCGACCGCGCGCGGCCCTCGGTGGGCCATCGCGTACAAGTTCCCGGCCGAGCAGGCGTTCACGAAACTGAACGGCGTGCTGTGGTCGGTGGGGCGTACGGGCGCGGTGACCCCCGTGGCGGACCTTGAGCCCGTGTTCGTGGGGGGCGTCACCGTGAGCCGCGCCACCTTGCACAACATCGAGGACCTGCGGCGCAAGGACGTGCGCGTGGGCGACACCGTGATCGTGCAGCGCGCCGGCGACGTGATTCCCGAGGTGACCGGGCCCGTGCTCGACAAGCGGCCCCCGGGTGCAGAGGTCCCCCAAGAGCCTGCCGTGTGCCCCGAGTGCGCGACCGACCTCATGCGCGTGGAGGGGCAGGTGGCGTTGCGATGCCCCAACCGCGCGTGTCCCGCCCAGGTGTCGGCCAAGCTCCGCCACTTCGTGTCCCGAGGCGCCATGGACATCGAGGGGTTGGGCGAGAAGCAGATCGATCGCTTCCTCGAGTTGGGGATGCTGCAGGACGTGCCCGGGATCTTCCGTCTCAAGGATCGGCGAGAGGCGCTGGTGGCGCTCGATCGGCTCGGCGAGCAGAGCGTCGAGAACCTGCTCGGGGCGATCGAGCAGTGCAAGACGCGGCCGCTGGATCGGTTCCTGTTTGGTTTGGGAATCCGGCACGTGGGCGACCGCGGCGCGCGAGATCTGGCCCGCCACTTTAGGACCCTAGCGGCGTTGCGCACCGCGGACTACGGGGCGCTGCTGGCGGTGCCCGACGTGGGCCCCCGAACCGCGCAGGAGGTCGAATCGTTCTTCGAGGACCCCGTAAACCAGGCGATGATCGACGAGTTGCTGGAACTCGGGGTGGCACCCGTCGAGGCGGAGGTGCCGTCGGGCGATCTGTTCGCGGGGCAGACCATCGTGTTCACCGGCAAGCTGGTGCGGTTTGCGCGCGAGGACGCCGAGACGCTGGTGATGCGGCTCGGAGGCAAGGCATCGAGCAGTGTTTCCAAGGCCACGACGTTTGTAGTGGCTGGCCCCGGCGCGGGCGGCAAGTTGGCCAAGGCCGAGCAGTTGGGCGTCGAGGTGCTCACCGAAGACGCGTTCCTTGAGCGGCTTCCCGAGGGGCTCCTCTGAGCACGTTTCGCCTCCAGGTACCTACGCGGGAACTGGACCTGCCCCTGTGCGTGTCGTGCGGCCAGGTGTTTCGGTGGCGCGAGGTCGCTTCAGACCGGTGGTTCGGCGTCGATGGCGAGCACTGGTACCGCGTGGCCGTCGCTCCCGATGTTAATAGTGTGGAGTACACTATAGAATCAAACGCGGATCTTGCGGCGTTTCGGGCGCTGTTTCGGCTCGACGTGTCGCTGGAGGACGTGGAGAGGGAGGTCGTTGCCCGCGGCCCCGAACTGGAGCCGTACATCCGCTCGCTGCAGGGCTTGAGGCTCATGCGCCCGTCGTGCCCGCGCGAGGTGCTGTTCTCGTTCCTGTGCACCGCGAACAACAACATGGCGCGGATCCTGAAGATGGTGAGGCACTTGGCGACGTTCGGCGAGCCTCTGCCTGGTGGCGGGGTCCCCGATGCGACCCGCTTTCCGTCGTGCGAGCGCATCGCCGCCATCGACGAGGGCGCGTTGCGCGCGGCGGGCTTTGGTTACCGCGCGGCCAGCATCCCCGGGGTAGCGCGCCAGATCTTGGAGCGTGGCGACGGTTGGTGGGACGCGCTTCGGCAGGCATCCTATGAAGAGGCACACCTCGAGTTGGCTGCGCTTCGCAGCGTGGGCCCAAAGCTCGCCGACTGCATCGCGCTGTTCGGGTTCCACCACGATGCCGCGGCACCTGTGGATACGCACCTGTGGCAGGCCAGTTGCCGGCTCTACTTCCCGGAATTCAGGGGAAAGGCCCTTACGGACGCGCGCTACCGGGCGGTGGGGGCCGCCTTGCGCGAGCGGTTTGGCCCATGGACGGGCTGGGCCCACCAGTATCTGTTCTACGACAACCTGCTGAACGGGCGCGCGCGCCGGTCGGTATGATCGTCGGCATGCGTCCCAGCCTCCCGCTTCTGTTGCTTCTGCTTCCTGCCTTGGCGTGTCATCCCGCGCCGACCGCGTCGGAAATGCCCCTTCAAAGGGCTTTCGGCAAGCCGCTTCCCCTTTGCGCCCTCACGGACACGCGCTTGGACGAGAGTTCGGGCGTCGCCCCAAGCGTGAACCAGGCCGGTGTTTGGTACACGCACAACGACAGCGGCGACACAAGCCGGTTCTTTCGGTTCAAGGAGTCGGGGGAGGTGACCGGGGTGTTCTCGCTCAAGGGTGCGAGTGCGGTCGATTGGGAGGATATGGCCTCGGCAAGCGTCGACGGCACGGGGTGGCTGTACTTCGGCGACATCGGGGACAACCTGCTGGTGCGCAAGGATATCCGCGTGTACCGAGTGGCCGAACCGGCGGGCGAGGGCCGGAGTTTGGAGGGGTTCGACTCCTATGTGTTGAAGTACCCGGACGGTTCCCACAACGCGGAGGCCCTGATGGTGCGGCAGGACACGGGCGACGTGTACGTCGTGACCAAGTCCACTGGCACGACGTGCGGGGTGTACAAGCTCGCGTCGCCAAAGGCATCGGGCACGTACACGCTGGCGAAGGTGGGGGACATCAAAGTCGGCGGCGCCATCGAGGGTTCTCGATTGGTGACGGCCGGCGACATCTCGCCCGATGGCCGGCACGTGGCGGTGCGCACCTATCTGGCCGCGTACGAGTTCGAGGCGGGCAGTGACTTCGACGCGTGGGTGAAGGGCGCGCCCAGGTCCATCAAGACCGCGTTCGAGGTGCAGGGCGAGGGTATCGCGTACGCGCGCGACGGGCGCTCGTTGGTCACAACCTCCGAAGGCACCCCCTGCCCGGTGTCCCGGATTGCCATCGGGCAGTAGCGTGCGACGCGGGCCCAGATGTCACTCTGAGTTCGCAGAGAGGCGCCGAGATCCGGACTCCGCGCCTCTCTGTGTACTCAAGCGTGGCACCACCAAACGTGTGTGTGGCCGCCTACGCGCGTCGTCGGCGGCGAAGCAGGGCCCCAGCGCCTAGGGCGAGCGCCGCCAGCGAGGCGGGCTCGGGCACGGCGGTCACGATCAGGTCGTCGTGGAACGAGTCGATGCTCACCGAACTCAGTCGCGAACCGAGAATCACGGAGTCGATCGTGCCCGTGTTGCCCCGACCGGCGGTGGCCAGTCCGAGGACGTCGTTCACGTAGAACTCGATCGTGGTCGGCATCACCTTGATCGTGAACTTGTTCCAGTCCGTATTGCGCAGCGGGCCGTCCGTCAGCGTGTACCAGCCGGCACCGGTGCCGAACGCAATCCGGGCTTGCCACTTGGTCGAGGTGAAGGAATTGATCGACGCGTTGTAGGCCCCGAGCGCATAAAGCTGCTCAAGTGAGCCGGACCCATACGCGTTACCCGAGTACGAGCGAAGTTCGTTGTAGTGGCGGTTGTTGCCATGGGCGGCACCGAGTTTCATCCAGAACGTGAGCTCGATCGTCTCGCCCGGGATTTCCGCTCGGCTGAGGTTGCCGTAGCGGCCGCTTCCGACGGCACCTGCGATCTGAGCCGCGAAGGCGCCGGTGTGCACCGTGGCGGACTGGACCGTTGTCGTGCCCGTGCCCGCCGCGGCCGCCCACTTCGAGAAGTCTCCCGTTTCGAACCCGTCTTCGAACAACGTCACGGCGTTTGCGCTTGCGACGCAGGCGACGAGTCCCATAGCCAAATATTTCTTCATCACTCCCTCCACGGTACCCACGTGCCGACTACCGTTCAATGCCAGTTAATCACACTAGCTGGCCGGATGGTCGGGGCAGCGCAAAAAACAGGTAATCATGCCAGGGCCCCGGTCATCGCGACTCACCGATGCCCTAATGTTCACCGCGCGGCGGCCCGATGCTACTCGGGGCGCAAAAACATGCGATTTCAAGAGATATTGGAAGAAAGGATAAGCAAGGATATGTTCCTTATCTGCGGTTCCTTGGGGATAACTGGGGATAAACCTGGTTAATCGTGTTTGCATTTGCCCGGGTGATCGAAGTATCTTGGCAAAGACCAGCCACGCAAGAGGAGGCTCCAAATGCGCGCGAATGGTGTGAAATGCGGGGCGTTGGCCGTGGTGGCCGCGTTGGTTGCCTCGGCGGCCGCGACGCCAAAACAAGATCTAAAGACAGAGATCCGGGTGGATCGGACTTCCATCCCCTACTCGGTGAAATATGAGTTCAGTCGAACTGTTGGCCCCGGCCGCCTGCTCAAGGTGCGCTGCGGTGCAGACGGGGAGCGCCGCAGCACTTACGAGGTGACGTTTGAGAACGGCAAGCCCCTTCGTAAGAAGCTGGTCGACACCGAGACGGACGAACCCGTGGACGCGTTGATCTACATGGGACGCGACGGCTACCAGCCGAGCCGCCACGCGTTCACGCGGGGCAGGGTGCTGCAAATGAACGCCACGGCGTACGATCCCAGTCCGGCCACGATCGGCCGCCGGGCGACGGGGCGGACTGCGACCGGCATGAAGGCGGAGTACGGCGTGGTCGCGGTCGATCCCAGGATCATCCCCTTGGGCAGTCTGCTCTTCATCGAGGGCTACGGCTTTGCCATTGCTTCGGACACCGGCGGCGCCATCAAAGGCAACCGCATCGACCTCTGCTACGACCGGCGGCGGCGCGCCCTGAGTTTCGGGCGTAGGACCGTGACCGTGCACGTGCTGCGCGGACGTTGAACCTCACCGATTCCGGCACGTTGCGCGCGCTGCTCTCCCGTCACGGGGTTGCGGCGCGAAAGGGTCTGGGCCAGCACTTCCTGTGCTCCGAGAGGGTGGTGGGGTTGATTGTCGGGCAGTTCGAGGGCATGTCCGCCGTGCTGGAGATCGGGCCCGGCCCCGGCATCTTGACGGCGCCTCTCCTGGCGCGCGTGGAGCGGGTGGTTGCGCTGGAGGTCGATTCGGCGATGTTGCCCGTGCTTGGGGAGACCTGCCCCGGCGCCGACGTGCGGCTGCAGGACGCCCTGCACACCGACCTCGCCGAGCTGCTTCGCACGCTGCCCGAGCCGCGCGGGGTCGTGTCGAACCTCCCGTACTACATCACCGCCCCGCTTCTCCAATCGGTGGCCGAGGCGCGAGGTGCTTTCGGAAAGGCGGTGCTGATGATGCAGC